>JAHIZN010000017.1 GCA_018814245.1 bacterium | reverse complement strand
TTCTTGTAATTTTATCAGTTAATTCTTCTTTTCTCCATTTCCCCATTTTCTCCATTTCTCCTTCATTACACATCTGAATAGTTACGATTTCTGACTGATTCGAAATGTGTATGAAATAACAATAGCTGAGTAGTTACAATTATTGAATTATTGAATTGCTGAATTAATGGTGGTTGGACTTGTGGGTAAGGATAAGCCGAGAGAGGGGAATTCAACTATTATGTCAAGTTATTTATCGGATTGCATATATTTATAACAAGGATACTGAAATCATGTCAAAAAAACCAAAGCAGAAACCAAAAGTAACACGAACAGGGGTGCATGGCAATACGCCTCGACCATGGATGCCCAGAGAACAAGTAATTGAGTCCATCCCAATAAAACAAACAGAATACCTGTGGGGAATACTTATATTCCTTGGTGTGCTTGGATGCTATTTTCATTTGATTCCTCCATCTGTAACCTTCAGCGATAGCGGTGATTTTATTACCTGTGCCTACACCCTTGGCATTGCTCACCCCACAGGGTATCCCACATGGACAATGCTTGGATACATGTTTACGAAGCTTCCCCTGTCAAATATTGGGATGCGGGTTACCATGGTTGCCTGTATTTCCGGTGCCTTGTCCGTGATGCTGATTTATTTCTGCCTGCTCAAATTAACCAGAAGGGTAGTAATATCTATTGCCGCAGCAGGTGTTTTTGCCTTTTCCTACACCCATTTTCGGGTATCACAGATAGCAGATGTTTATTCACTTTATGTCTTTTTTGCCGCTTTGGTTGTCCTGATACTGCTCGTCTTTCGCCAGTCCAGAAAACCATTGCACCTGTATCTTGGAGCATTTGTCTATGGATTTTCCTTTACCAATCACCTCTTAATCATTACCCTTTTTCCGGCAATATGTTATCTAATCTGGACAGTAGATAAGAAAGCCTTATTTTCTGCCCGCAGTATGGGTATGATGACCCTATGTTTTTTCATAGGCTTACTCCCCTATATCTATCTGCCTATCAGGGGATTTCAACATCCATTGATTGACTGGGGAGAACCCACCACCATCACCAGTTTCCTGCGGCTTATTACCGGCGGGATTTACAAGGACAGCATGTTTAAGGAGGCTTCTTCCCCTGCTCAGCTCTGGGAAACATGGGGTTATCATCTTTATCTTTTGGGAAAGCAATTTACATTCTGGCTTTCACCGCTTATTCTCCTGGGATTATGGAAGCTCTATCGCACAAGCCTTAGGCTTTTGATATTCTTTTGCCTTATCTTCTTTTGTAATACGCTTTATGCACTTGGATTGCAAAAGGTTATACAGGGATTGATAGACCACGAATCATATCACTTACCAGCAATTATGGTTATGTCCATACTGCTGGGATATGGAATATTGGCTGTGTATGACTGGGCTAAACAGGTATCAGGTATCAGGTATGCAGCAAAAAAGGTTGTCTATTGCTTCGCTCTGTTACCGATCATTCCCTTGACTTCGTACTACCATCAGGCAGATGAGAGCCGTTATTTCTTTGCCCATGACTATGGGATGAACCTGTTGAGGCACCTTCCGAAAAAGGCAATGGTGTTTAATCAGGTAGATTACAATGTTTTTCCCTTGTGGTATCTTCAATATGTAGAGAATGTTCGTCTGGATGTGCCTGTGTTCAGCGTATTATTCCTGACCAGACCATGGTATGTGGAAAGGCTGCTTAAACTTTATCCTGATGTAGCATTGACCTGCAAACCAACCGAACCCTATGGACAAATATTTTCTAATATTATCAATAATAATGCCCATGATTATTCCATCTACTTTACCCATGATTTTGCTACACAAAGGGATGCAAATGCCCCCATGCCCCAGGAGGCAGTGAGAGATGGAATACTGTACAGCTTGCAGGGCAAGAGCACAGAAAAAGAATTAACATATAACTATCGTGGGGTATTTGACTCAAATATTTATAAGGAGGTATGGGCAAATGAGGTCATAGGTGTTTATGGATATTCTTATGCCTGGTTAGGGCAGGAGGCTCTTCAGGGTAGTAATTTTCCAAAAGCAATCAACTATTTGAAAAAAGCCATGGAATTTGATAAGAATAATGTATCGTATTATCCCAACCTTGCCCTTGCCTACAATTCCCAGAAAAAACACACAGAGGCGTTAGCTATCCTGAAACAGGGGCTTAAGACACATGCAGATAAGGTTGAGCTGTGGTATAATCTGGCAATGACATATTACTACATGCAAAAGTATGATGAAGCCATCTCTAACCTGCAACAGGCGTTGAGCATTAATCCAAACGATGCCAGCAGCTATGATCTGCTTGGTATTTGCTATCATTTTAAGGGAAAAAAGCAGCAAGCCATTGAGGCAATACAGACAAGCCTTAGGCTTAATCCATCCTCGCAAGAGGCAATAATGCATCTGGGGATGGTTCAGTAGGGGCAGACCTATGTGTCTGCCCTCTTAGTGTTCCCCCAAATATGCCTTTTTTACCAACTCGTTTTCCAATAATTTATCAGTAGTATCTGCAAGAACAATGCTGCCTGTTTCCATGACATACGCCCTTCCTGCAATCTGCAAGGATTTCTTTACATTCTGTTCAACTAACAATATGGTAATTCCTTGTCTTTTATTAATTTCCTGTATGGTCTGAAATACCTTTTCAACCAATATCGGGGCTAAACCCATTGAAGGCTCATCAAACATCAGAATCTCAGGTTTTGCCATTAATCCACGGGCTATGGCTAACATTTGCTGCTCTCCGCCACTCAATGTACCGGCTAACTGCTTCTTTCGCTCCTTCAAAACAGGAAACAGGTTGTACATATTTTCTATTTCTTTCTTTACCTCTTTCTTATTATTTATCGGAAATGCACCTATTTCAATATTTTCCAATACAGTTAGTCTTGGAAAAACTTTTCTTCCTTCAGGTATTTGGACTACCCTTCTTCTTGCAATTTTCCATGCCGGCAAATTACTGATTATTTCATCCTTGAATTTTACAAAACCTTTTTGTGGATGCAAAACACCGGAAATGGTATTAATCAAGGTAGTTTTACCCGCACCATTGGCACCAATCATAGCAACTATTTCCCCTTGCTGTAAATACAAAGAAATACCCTTCAAGGCAGCAATCTTATCATAATAAACATGTATCTGGTCAACTTCCAGTAAGTTCTCCATTTTTCCCTTTTTCCTTATATGTCCCTCATTTTTAATTCATAATTTTGTAACAGTTCAGCTAACCGCAGAGACGCTGAGACGCTGAGTATGGAAATTAATCAAATAACAGAAATCAGAACACAGAATACAGAAAGCCAAAGAGAAAAAATCTGTACTCTGTACTCTGATTTATTCTCTGCGTCTTTGCGTCTCTGCGGTGAACTATTACATCTTGACATTAATTCTTGCTAAATTATAACCATTCAGCTATCTAAATGTGTAAGATAAGGAGAAAGGGAGAAAGGGGAGAACAGGGGAGAACAGGGGAGAATACAAAAGGACAG
>JAHIZN010000016.1 GCA_018814245.1 bacterium | reverse complement strand
TTCTTGTAATTTTATCAGTTAATTCTTCTTTTCTCCATTTCCCCATTTTCTCCATTTCTCCTTCATTACACATCTGAATAGTTACGATTTCTGACTGATTCGAAATGTGTATGAAATAACAATAGCTGAGTAGTTACAATTGATGAATTGATGAATTGTTGAATTCAGGCAGCACATCTAACACAGGAAGGCGTAGGGGCAGACCTTGAGTGTCTGCCCTTATAAGCTAACGGCTGAACGCTTACATAGGCGGCAGGGAAGGGAAAATCTCTACATGCGTGATTTTACGGCAGACACAGGGTTCTGCTCCCACAATCGGGCAACCACAGGGGGTTGCCCCTACTCGGGAACAGATAAGGAGCTGACTAATGGTTGATGATTGGACAATTAATGTACGGGTAGAAACTGAATTAGTTAAAAATTGGGTGGACACAAAACAGATAGATTATAGTACCATCAGTGGTGTGATTTATATCAAGGGCAGGCTCAATTTTCAGCTTGATATTTTCGTTAATCCAGATGATCAGGATTACTTTGAAAAAAGGACAATGGTTGAGGTTGAAAAGGTAAAGAGAATAGAGCGAAATCTAAAGAAGATAGCAGGTGTAAGGGCTGTAAAGTTTGAATTGGAAAACTGGACAAAAATGGGTGTCAGGTGGATAAGGTTGAAGTCTCAGGCAAGTACAGGGCAAAAACAAGGGTAGGGGCGGTTCATGAACCGCCCCTACCTGACCATTTACAAAGGGTTGCAAAGATGGAAAAAAAAACAATTTTATATTTAACCTTAAACATGATTCCAGATATTGGTCCAGTACGATTTCAGATGTTGTTAAGCCATTTTGGAAATGTAGAAGATATTTTTTCTGCCTCTGCAGCAGAGATTACTCGTGTAAAGGGTGTTGGAGAAAAGATAGCTCAAGTGATTGCTGAAAAAAGAAAAGAGGTTCGCATAGATGAGGAGCTGAAAAAGATTGATGCAGCTAAGGCAAGGATTATTACCCTTGAGGATGAAGAGTACCCTTTGAATCTAAAAGCTATATGGGCACCACCGCCGGTATTATATGTTAAGGGATGTCTCAAAGAGGATGACAGGCTTTCCATAGCCATTGTAGGTACAAGGTCAGCCAGCTCTTATGGAATAAAAATGGCAGAAAGGCTTGCTCAGGATTTAGTAAGATATGGGCTTACGGTTGTGAGTGGTTTAGCCCGGGGGATTGATACGCATAGCCATCTTGGCGCTATCCGTGCAAATGGCAGAACCATAGCCGTGCTTGGCTGTGGGGTGGATATTGTATATCCTGCTGAAAATAAAGGGCTTTTTGAGCAAATTGTCCAGCATGGGGCAGTGATAAGTGAGTTTCCTATGGGTACTACACCAGAAAGGTTTAATTTCCCGAGACGAAATCGAATCATCAGTGGATTAAGCCTGGGGACAGTGGTTGTTGAGGCATCTATTCGAAGCGGGGCAATTATTACCACTAACTATGCCTTGGAACAGGGAAGAGAGGTTTTTGCTGTTCCAGGTGGTATTGACAGCAGATTGAGTGCCGGCAACCATCAACTGATTAAAGATGGGGCAAAATTAATAACCTGTGTTGAGGATATCATAGAAGAGATTGGTCTGCTGGTAGATACATTGAAACAGCCAATTGTTCCAGAGATAAAAAAGGATACTGCTGAACTTGTCGATACAGAGAAAAAGGTATATTCGTTGGTAGGGGATGAGCCTCAACATATTGATTGTTTCATATATAATTCAGGTATGAGTGCCGGACAAATAGCATCAATATTGCTCCAGCTTGAGTTAAAAGGGTTTGTTCGGCAACTACCTGGCAAGATGTTTGTCAGGTAGGCTTGTGAGATAGGAGTAGGTACCTTTTTAATTCTAAATTTTAATGATGACTTAGCAGTAGTGAAATTTGGTGAGTATCACCTAAATCTTGATGCGGAACATAGGCGTAATCTAATTGATAATTGCGTATCTTGAATCCCACACCTGCTGTTAAGCCAGTACCCGACTTATTATCTTCTTGCTTGAGTTTATAGCCTGCTCGCAAAACCATTATTTCGGCAATCTGATATTCTGCCCCTACATTAAGCCGTAGTTTATTCTCTATTGGTTTGTTAATATCCATCGTTAATAGTAGACGATTGAATCTGTAAGCTATGCCTACTTTAATATTAAGTGGGAGTGCATCACTTTCTTCCTCGTATTTTATATTACTCCCTATATTTTGAATAACGCCACCGATATCTAAGTTATTTGCAAGAAAGCGGTATAGTCCGACTACATCACAAGCAAAAGCAGTTGCTTGTGAGACCTCAGCCAATTCACTGTGAACCATCTTTAAGTTGCCACCTATGGAGAGATTTTCTATAATCTTACCGGCATAAGATAGCATAAGCATATAATCGCTCTGGGCTCTTACTGTTTTAGTTGCTCCCTCAGGGTAGTAGATTGTAGCTTCTCCTCCGTCTAATATTGATATGCCATATCCAATCACCCCGAATTTTATGGGTTGAGCATACCCCACAGATGTACAGTTTGCATCTACTACACCATTAATTTCTCTATGTTCAAGCAAGGATAATCCTGCAGGATTCCAAAAAATAGCATTAACATCATTAGCAGCGGCAGCAAATGCTTCACCCATTCCTATTGCCTGAGCACCTACAGGGTAGTTTAGGATTATTCCTCCCCTTGTACCCGGTCCTCCAGCGTAGGCAAGACCTGCATTAGCAAGAATGAACATACCTATTAATAGCCTTCTCATCTTAAATCCCATCCTTTATTTTATGACGATGACCTTCTCTATCCTTTTATAATCTCCTGCCTTAAAGTAGAGGAGGTATGTCCCGCTTGCCACCCTGCTTCCCTCTTCATTCTTGCCAAACCAGTCTATTGAGTATGAGCCTGCGTCCTTATTTTCATCCACCAGGGTAATGATTGGCTCACCAAGCAAATCATACAATTTAGTAATCACATGGCATCTTTTATCTAATTTGTATACGATTGTGGTATGCTCACCCTTTGCAGGATTAAAGAGATTATGGACAGGCGTAATCTCTGATTTTGGTGGTTGTTTGGATTTGAAATCCTGACTTTCGCAATCATGGTCAAGTGGGCTATAATTTCTACTTATCGGCTCAACCCCCTCTTTCCAATAAGCTGAGACTGGCGTTACCGTATAGCTACCCGAAGGCAGATCAGTAAACTCATAATAACCATCCTCTCTTGTCCAATAAATAGCTGACTTATCCCCAGAGAGTACTACATTCACATAAGAGATCCCTTTGTCATCAGAGTCTTTAACATTACCCTTAATAGAGTAAAAAGCAGGAGGAATAGAAGAATAAAAGATCTTTGGCAGAGCCTCCCGAATATACCCATTCTCCATAAAATAATTCCAGACCAATCCGCTCCGATAGTTTTCTATTCCAATCAGCATAGGTCCCTGGTCGATACCAAAATAGGCATGATTATACCATGGACCATTATAATAGCCAGTTACAGTAGCATTATGAGGATTATATGCATCTCCGAAACCAAATAAATATCTCCAAAGGTCGGTATTTTTGAAGTAATGCTTAAGTGCTTGAATAGATTTATCAGGGATAAAGGCGATACTGCTTCCTGCACCATATGGAGCTAATGTACCATCATCCTTTGGTCCCTCAGCCTCACCGCATGGTGAAGCACCATAGCCGTAGTAGATGCCATCAGGTCCTTCACAGGCAGTTAAGCCCCAGCCTTCGTAACTCTTATCCTTGCAGTATTGCCAATTGGCCTTGCTTGCATTCACGGAATTCTTCCACCAGTTGATTGGGGTGATGGGGTGATTGTCAGAACCAAGCCCATTAAATTTTATCCAGCAATGGGCAAAGAAATAGGTAAAAAGAGAGCCTGGGTGAGATTGGATGAGTGAATAGGTACTGTATGTTCCCCATTCCCTATTCCATGCATAAAAGGTATTAGTGCCTACAGGATGAGTAGGTGAGGCAATAGCCAAAAGACAGATAAGCATTATCTCATCAGTGGAATAATCCCACATAAAAGGTTCATCAGGTCTATCAAAGGAACGATTACTAAATCTCCCTTCTTCATCTCCATAAAGACTGGTTGCATATTCATTCCCCGGCTTCCAGGCAGAAAAGAACTGTGTAGAGGAGCTGCCATACCATGGCCAACCCTTATTATCCGCCCTCTCTTTGGTGTATAGAAATTTATCCCATTGGACACTTCTATAAAGATTATCTGCCTTGTTTTTTACCTCTCCTCCAAAATACTCTCCTGCTGTCAAGGCACCAAGTACTAACAAGGCTGTATCGATAGTAGACAGCTCACTGTCTACTTTTCTTTTTGGTAGTATAAAGTTAGCTCCACCTGTCCCTGTGTCCAAAAAGTGATAAAAGAAGCCCCATTTACCATAATCAGCAGGATTCTCTTGCTGTTTATTAAGGATATCCGTATAAGTACCGATAATCTTTAATGCCCTGTTATAGCCTTCAGTTTTACTAATCCAGCCCCTTTCTGCTCCAATACATAAAGCAGTTAACCCAAATCCAGAGGCAGCAGTACTAATTAAATCAGGAAATGTAGACCTGTCTAATGTAAGTTCACTTCCTGTTTTATCCTCAAAGTCTAAAAAATATGTAACTATTCAGGTAATAAAAAGGTGATAAGGAGATGAAGGAGATAGGGAGATAATAGATTATTGGTAAATATTTGAGTATCAAGTTATCCACAGCTGGCAGGGGTAGGGTGGTGAATATCTTATTAACATTACACAAACAAGGCAGAAACCCAATGCTTTGATCTTATCCATCCCCTTTATCTCCTCTATCTCCGTATCCCCCTTCTTACACTACCTGAATAGTTACAATTATCGAATATATAGTTAAGTCCACCTTCAAATTTTATCATACAATTATGGTAGCCTTCACTTGAGGTTTCATTGCCTGTAACATCTTGTGCAACTGCCCTTATGGAGTATGTGTTGTCCAAATTTAGATTTGTAATATACCAGATTATTTCCACCTGTGCGGTTGTGGATAATTGCATCAAGCCTCGTTAGTCAGCAGCTATTGCAACGAGAAAAGGTAGCACCTCTGGCGGAGAAAGAACCACAAAGGGTGTAAATATCGGTGGTGTCCTTAAAATCTCCCTATCTCC
>JAHIZN010000015.1 GCA_018814245.1 bacterium | reverse complement strand
TAACACATTAACCTATCACGGCACAGTAACGGATGCGTTAACAGAGATAGTAAGAATAGAGTATCGTATTGATAACAGTAACTGGGGATCGGTTTCCACCTTTACCCCTGCACCTACGGTGGGATTTACATTCACAACATTCTCATTAGCAAATGGGTCACATACTATTATGGTAAGGACATTTGACAGGGCAGGGAATATGGATAGTTCTACGGATACCGTGGTAGTAGATGTTGATGCTCCATCTGTAAGTATTGATCAATATTACCCTGACCCGGTTGGTACAAATACCTTAACCTATCACGGCACGAGTACATCAAAAACAACAGATGTGGAAGCAATTGAATACAGTGTTAATGGAGGGAATTGGACTACTATAGAAATTATATCTGCCAGGGAGATATTCTTTAGTTTCACAGTAACATTAGCAGACGGCGTAAGTACGATTAATGTGCGGGCAAAGAATAAGGCAGGAAACTGGAGTTTGTATGCATTCGATACGATAATAGTTGATACTAAATCGCCTCAGATTGTTATTCCCTCATACATGGATCCGACCAATAAAGATTCCTTAATCTATACAGGACATGCCACTGATGAGACCACAGGGATTGAATATGTTAAGTATAGGGTTGATAATGAACAAGCGTGGAGCAATGTAACTGTCTCAGCCGGCACAATGACAATGTACTTTACCTTTACAGTAACAGGCTTATCTCAGGGTACACATACTGTTACAGTCATTGGTGAGGATATGGCAGGAAATCGTGCAACAACGACTACCGAGGTAATAATTGACAAAGAACCCCCGGTTATTAACCTGCTTGAATATACTCCTGATCCAACCAAGAATAATACCCCAACATATACTGGAACGATTACAGATAGTACTGCTGAGATTATCCATGTTAACTATCAGGTTGATGGGGGTGACTGGATAGATATGAGTCAATGGCAGGCAATTGTTGCAGGCTCATTATCAGTAGCTTTTACCTTCACTATTTCTTCACTATCTGGCGGCTCAGCCACTTGTCCTACAGGACAAGCACATACCATCACGGTCAAGGCTCAGGATAAGGCAGGCAATTGGGGGGCATCAACTGCTGAGGTATTGACCATTGATACAACAAATCCGACCATAAAACAGATTCTCTATAAGGACAATGCTTCTTCTAATGTCATAGACAAAGGGGATACCCTTACCATTATCTTCAGTGAAAGGGTAATCGTTACAGGATTAACCATAGGTGATTTCAGCGTAGGGGTTGATGGTGATTCCTTTGGAGCAGGGGCAACTACTTTAACAGGCACCAATAGTGTTGAGATTATTCTTGGTGATAATCCGAAACTAACCATCCATGGTCAGTTTAACCCTGGAAGCACAACTAATAACAGTTCTTCCGGATTAAATATTACCTCCACAAGTAAGATACAGGATTGTGTAGGCAATGATTTAAGGGTTACAAATGATGGCTATGACATCCAGGCTCAGGATGCTCCTCGGATTGTAACCGTATTGTATGTAGACAATGGCACCACAAATGTTAATCAAGGGGATGAACTGCATGTGGAATTCACAAAGCTAATGTCGCTAAATGGGACACCAACGAAGAATGATTTTTACCTGATGGTTACAAATGATTCTCTCGGGAATAATCCATTAGTAGGGCTGAAAGATGCTGATACGAATGGGATGTCAAAGATACTTGTGATTACCCTGGGTGAAAATCCAAAATTAACTGTAGAGAAGGAGTTTAACCCTAAGAATATCGGTGCTAACAACCCTTCAGGGCTGGATATTTCAAAGAATAATAACTGTATTATTGATGGCTTTGATGGTAATGCAGCTATTGACTGTGATGGTAACCTGACGGACGATAACGGGATAGATATTAGTCCAGATGACAAAGAGCCGCCTATTATCGAGGTTCCACGACCACAAGAGGTTAACATCAATCCAACCATCACTGTCTGGGCAACAGACCCTGGTACATGGGGTACAGGGATAAATATAGACAAAACAGCTATATCCATGGAAAAGCTGGAGAGTGGAAGATATACAACTATTCCGATTACTGAAAAAATAGACTATGACTTGAGCATTAACAACGAAAATCGCATGAAAATAACATTTAAGAACAATGCATTACCCCCTGGTGAATACAGGCTCTCGTTATCTCTCAGTGATAATCGCGGTAATAAAGCAGCTACAGCCACCATGTCTTTTACAGTGCTTGCCCCTTCTGTTTCGCAGGTATTTGAGTTTTACAATTGTCCCAACCCATTTTCAACAGGCGAGAGGACAGAGATTGGATATACCCTGAACATGCCTGCCCGAGTAACCATTAATATCTATGACCTGTCAGGCGATATAGTTGCCTCAATTGACTGTGGTGAAAAAAGGGAGGGACAAAATAAACAATCATGGAATGGATTAAACTCTGCGGGTGAAAAATTGCCCAATGGGGTATACTTCTGTGAGCTGGTAGTAATTGAATCAGCCTCAGGGGCAGAACATAGAAAATATCGTAAGATGGCAATTTATACAAAATAAGGGGGTAGACAGTCCATGACCGATTATACAGGTAGTTTCTTTTTACTTGACAGCCAATTGAGAAAATAGTATAATAAAACGATAAACACAACATTTAAATCCTGAACCAATAAGAGGGATATTAACAATGGGTAAACCAGCAGCCAGAATAGGAGATTCAACTTTGCATGGAGGGACTATTATTATCGGCTGTCCAACCGTGCTTATTGGAGGAAAGCCGGCTGCCCGTATCGGTGATATGCATGTATGCCCTATGGTTACCCCTGGTACACCCCCTATTCCTCATGTAGGAGGACCAATTACCATGGGTGCTCCTACGGTGCTGATTGGCAATATGCCTGCT
>JAHIZN010000133.1 GCA_018814245.1 bacterium | reverse complement strand
GATTATATGTAACTATTCAGGCATACAGAATTCAGGAGTCAGAATACAGAATGAAGACGGCGACCACAAGGAGGTAGCACCTCTGGCAGGTCGCAGCTACAAGTTTCCCACGAATAGCTGTAGCTGCAGGGCTTGTCCCTGCCATAATCATTCCTATGCCTGAATAGTTACGATTATATTATTATCCCCATATCTCATGTCATATCTCCATATCCCCCTTCTTACACTTTTAATGTTATAGCCTGAACGATTACCGAATTCTTATGCAGATCTCTGCGAGAATCTTTTTTTATAATTAGAATTGCTGACTTAATTCCCAAAAAAACTAATAAATTTGTTGACATCCTGTGGTTTTTGTGATAAAATTGAATAAAAAAGGGGGCTAATTTATGGCTGATGATATAAATAATGAGGTTTCCCAGGAAGAATTGGATGCTCTTTTGGGTGGTGGACAACAACAGATAGGGACAATGGAATCAATGCCCTCGTTTCCAGTCAAGGATTTGTCCGGAGAAGAAAGGAAGGCATTATCTGATGTGCTTGCTCCTGCTATGCAGGCTGCAATGACATCCCTTTCTACTATCTTAAATAAACAGGTGGATATTTCTACCCCAGAGGTAGAGACTGTAGACCCGGACCAGGTATCTCTTGATATACCTGGCTCAGCCATTGCTGTAGAGGTTGATTATTCTGGTGGGATTACAGGGCATACATATCTTATCTTCTTAAAAGAACAAGGAACACTTATTGCTGATATTATGATGGGTGGAGATGGAAAGACACCACCAAAAGAAATAAATGACCTTTATCTTGGTGCCCTTGGCGAGGCATTGGGACAGATGATAGATTCTTCAGCAGCGTCTATATCACATACACTGGGGAAAACAGTAACTGCTGCTCAACCAAAAATAAAGATTGTAAACTTTGCTTCAGAACAGGTTGACCTTCCTATTCTAAAACATCAGAAAGTAGTTAAGGTTAAATATAACTTAAAATTAGGGGATCTATCCAGCGGTAATTTAATTCAGTTAATGCCTGTAGATATTGCAAAGCCTATTGTTGATAATATTTTAAGCGGAAAAAAAACCGGAGGTGAAACAGTGAATGCAGAAATATCTCCAACCTTTGTCTCAGGGGTAAGCCCTGTTCAATTTGCTTCATTAAAATCAACTGGAGGACCAACTATTCCAGGCAATATAAGGCTTATTATGGATGTTCCAATGGATGTAACCGTGGAGCTGGGTCGCAAAAAGATGAGTGTTCGGGAGATATTAGACCTTGGGGTTGGTTCAATTGTTGAATTAGACAGAATGACTGGTGAATCGGTAGATATTCTTGCCAATGGCAAGTTGGTAGCCAAGGGTGGAGTAGTGGTTATTGATGATACCTTTGGTGTAAGGGTGACTGAGATTATTGCTTTGCCGTGAGTAGGTGAATTGCGAATCTCGAATTGCGAATTTGAAGAAACAGAACAGCAAGGCTTCAGCCTTGCTCTTCATGTGTCAACTTAATTAATAGATTGCATATATACAGGTCGATAAATCAATGTGTCGAGAAAAAAATTTGAACATCGAGTAACAGCCTGTCAAATTGTGAATCTGTTTCATTTCTTCAGATTCGCAATTCGCAATTCGCAATTCACGATTCGAGATTAAAAGATGGGAGGGGAGAATAGATGCGTTCATTAATGTTTATTTGTATGTTTGTTGTTTTCTTCCTGGTATCTGAGGTTAATGCAACCTCAACACAGACTGTCATTAGCCCTAAATCCGCAACATCAACACAAATCACTGTCAGTGATACTACTACAGTCGCTGCACCAACAATCAACAGCATAGAGGATCAGCCTGTATTTACAAATATAGACAAAAAATCTGGCACTTCCGGAGGGTATAAGGTTAGCTTTTTGGTGGTTATGGCAAAAACTATCTTAGCACTGATAGTTATTGGATTGCTTATTGTTGGATTGTTGAGGTTTTTCTTTAAGGACAAGGCATCACTATTTTCCGGAGCAAAATGTATCAATACCCTTGCCACTCACCCTTTATCACCTAATAAATGCATGCAAATAATAGAGATAAACAATAAAATAATTATTCTTGGTATAACAGAGAGCAATATTAATCTTTTATGCGAGATAACAGACAGGGATGATATTGACTTGATCAAGCTTCAGTGCAGCTCTGAGCCACAATCTATATCCATTTCTTTTATAGAACATTTAACCAGCTCTGTTAAAAAGATGTTGGGCAATCCTGGACATATAGATGAAGAAAAATCAAAGGAATATGGAAAAAAGGTTGAATTCTTAAAGACGCAGCATGATAGATTGAAAAGGCTGGAGGGATAATAAGCATTCAGCCGTCAGCAGTCAGCAGAATCTCGAATCTCGAATCGCGAATTGCGAATCTGCAGAAAGGGAACAGAGGTGAATCTCGAATTGCGAATTGCGAATCTGTAGTAAGGGAACAGAGGTGAATCGCGAATCTCGAATTGCGAATCGCGAATCTGGAGAAAGGGAACAGAGGTGAATCGTGAATCGCGAATCTGTAGTAAGGGAACGGATTCGCGATTCGCAATTCGCAATTCTGCTCTGTTTCTTCAAATTCGCGATTCGCGATTCGCAATTCGAGATTCTACTCTGTTTCTTCAAATTCGAAATTCGAGATTCGCGATTCTGCTGACCGCTTACGGAGGGATTATTGAATTATTTTGAAGCAAATATGGCTTTGCTCAAACAAAAAGATATCAGGCTCTTTAATAAGGTAAATGAAACAGAACCAAAAGAATTGCCATATACAGAGATGGAGGGAATGGTAGTTTCTCCACATGTTAATTTGGCTAAGATAAATATCCTGGCTATCTTAGGGTTTGGATACAGTTCTCATATAAACGAGATTCTCCAAAAGACTGAAAATAAGACATTTATACTGGTTATTGACCACGATATCGAAGGCTTTAAGTCGATATTATCTAAAAAAGACCTTACCCATATCCTTAAATCCCCCAGGGTGATATTTTCTATCGGAGAAGATCCTTCAGAAGCAGTTCGACATCGAATAGACCAATATTACCGGCTAAGTACAATCCCGGATATTATGATTGTTGAATACAAACCAGCCACTACTCAAAACGCAGCATTTTATCAAGATGTTAGAAAATATCTGCACGAGGCAACATTAATTGCTACCCAAAATCTGGCAACATTGGCTGAACATGCCCCTATCTGGCAAAAGCATATCCTGAAGAATTTGCCTTATGTCATATCTTCACCTGGATTAAAGCAGTTATTTGGGAAATTTGTTGGGGTTCCGGCTATTATTGTTGCTGCCGGACCATCCCTTGATAAAAATGTGGAATTATTGAAAGAGGTAAAAGGTAAGGCACTCATCCTTTGCGTAGATACTGCCTTAGGCACGCTGATCAAGCATGGAATATCTCCGGATGTTGTTGTAGCCATTGATGCTACAGAAAAAAATTATAGATATTACCTGAAACCCGTAGAGATTCCAGAGGGTACATACCTGTTTACAGGACCTGCTGTTTATTCAGATGCCCTTCCTTTATTTTCCCCAAACATTTTTTTTAGCGGTTTTGGTCATCCATGGCTTGCATGGATTGAAACATTTATTGGTGAACGGGGAGCGATTAAGCTTGGTGGGTCTGTCTCTACAGCCGGATTTGATTTAGCAGTTCGATTTGGTGCAAACCCTGTAATCTTCATTGGTCAGGACCTTTCTTTCCCGGATAATAAGGTGTATACAAAAGGGGTCATGCCAGAAAGAATAAAAGAGGCAGAGGAATATGCAAAAAACCTAAACACTATATTGGTTGAAGATATCTACGGCAATCAGGTACCAACAACCCAGAGCATGTGGACATGGATTAGATGGTTTGAATATCAGATTCAGCAAAGACCTGATATTACTTATATAGATGCAACCGAGGGTGGAGCAAAGATAACAGGAACAGAAATTCTTACCCTGAGAGAAACCATTAATAGGTATTGCCAGAAAAACATTTCAGTAAAAGAGATTCTGGATGATATTAAAAATAAATACAATATTCCATACATCTTAAATCTGGTTGAGGAGATGAGTGGTATTGTTAAGGATTGGAGTCGGGTACAAATGCTTTGTAAAGAGGGACAAAGACTGAGTGAAAGGCTCAAAGAGGCTATAACCCCACAAATAGGAAAAAGAGCCATGAAACTATGGCGGGAAATAGGACATCTCTATCAACGAATACTTGAACATCGTGGATTATTTAACCTCGGCAGTTGGAACCTGGAATTTTTGCTCTTCAGAATGGAAAAAGCGTCACAAATAAGTGATGCTGCTATCAGGGTTCAAAGCTATCATGATTTCTTTTCTGAGATTTATGAGTATTGCCATTCCTCTTGTGTAGATATTCAGGAGTGTCAGGAATGCTTGAAAAAAATGTAACCGTTCAGACTATCACTCAAAGAGTGGAAAAAAAGAGATGGAGGAGAGAGGGGAATGACATGGGTGCTACCTTCTTGTTCCTGCCTGAGACTCTCTGAGGCAGAAACAAGTTCCCCTGCTAATCACTAACCGATTACGGTCTGCTTAAAAAAACTCTTGCAATTATCCACAAAGTTTGGTATAATATATTACCAAAAGGAGAAATTCCATGAAGTTGAAGTTGACTATAAACCTATTATTAATTTTAATCGGGGTATTCCTGTGTGTCTTTACAGCCTTTGCAGAAGAAAAATCTTTAATCATCTGGCTTATGCCTAATGAACCACCTATTGCCTATCAACCTTCGGATAAGAAAATAAAAGAATTTCTTAGCCAAAATCCAAATCTTATCAACACCCTGCCAGAGCTTAAAAGCGACCCTGATTTTTCTAAGGCAGTTCTTGGTCAGACAGAAGTTTTGAGGTTGATTAATAGTAACTATTCAGGCATACAGAATTCAGGAGTCAGAATACAGAATGAAGACGGCGACCACAAGGGTCGCAGCTACAAGTTTCTCACGAATAGCTGTAGCTGCAGGGCTTGTCCCTGCCATAATCATTCCTATGCCTGAAT
>JAHIZN010000014.1 GCA_018814245.1 bacterium | reverse complement strand
TTTGTGTAATGTTAATAAGATATTCACCACCCTACCCCTGCCAGCTGGGGATAACTTGATACTCAAATATTTACCAATAATCTATTATCTCCCTATCTCCTTCATCTCCTTATCACCTTTTTATTACCTGAATAGTTACAAGAGTAGAACAGAAGGCAGTATAAAAAAATATAACCCGATATTCAAGATGGAAATTGGGGTTGCTTTGTTTGATAATTTATGATATACTGTAACCGTTCAGGTAGTGTAAGAAAAGGAGATGTGGGGGATTATGGAGGAGATAAGGAGATATAGGGATTAGAAAAATATGAGGATAATACAACTTATCCCATTAGGAATGATAACCCTGTAATCTTCCCTTCGATTTTAAGGCATTGATTATATTATTATCCCCATATCTCATGTCATATCTCCATATCCCCCTTCTTACACTTTTAATGTTATAGCCTGAACGATTATGATATACTTAGACGAAGTGAATTATAGACAAAGAGCAAAATAATATTGGAGGGACGAGAATCAATGAATTATCGGGATACGCTGAATTTACCACAAACTACATTTCCTATGAAAGCAAATCTAAAGGATATGGAGCCAAGGATACAAGGCTTTTGGGATGAGCTTGAAGTGTATGACCTGATGTGTGAAAAGAATACAGGTAAGCCTAAGTATATTCTTCATGATGGACCACCATATGCCAATGGACACATTCATATGGGACATGCCTTGAATAAGATACTGAAGGATATTATTGTTAAATACAAGGCTATGTCAGGGTTTGATGCCCCATTTGTGCCGGGATGGGATTGCCATGGTATGCCTATTGAGCATCAGGTGATGAAGGAGATACGAAATAAGGCAGAGGCAGACCTATGTGTCTGCCCTGATAAACAGAAGGCAGGATTTCTTCAGATTCGCGATTCGCAATTCGAGATTCGAGATTCGAAGCGTGTCTGCCCTGATAAGCAGGAGGCAGAAGGTAAGGAGCATGTAGGGGCAGACCTATGTGTCTGCCCTGTGACAACAAATGTCCGCAAGATGTGTGCTGACTATGCAGCCAAATTTGTTGATATTCAGCGGAAAGAGTTTAAGAGGCTGGGGATATTTGGTGATTGGGAGAATCCATACCTGACCATGTCGAAAGAATATTCAGCAGGCATTATTGAGGTGTTCGAGCAATTGGTTCGCAATGGATTTGTTTACAAAAGCAATAAGCCTGTCTTCTGGTGTCGTTCTTGTGCCACGGCTCTGGCTGAGGCAGAGGTAGAATACATTGATAAGCAATCCCCATCTGTTTATGTTAAATTCCCTATGCTCCAAGAGGATAATACCTTTGTCCTTATCTGGACCACCACCCCATGGACACTGCCGGGAAATGTTGCCATTGCTGTTCATGCGGATTTTGAATATGTCAGGGTAAGGATTAAATCAAATGCAGAATTCAGAATCCAGAATTCAGGAGTCAGGAGTCATGTAGGGGCAGACCTATGTGTCTGCCCTGATAAGCAGGAGGCAGGATTTCTTCAGATTCGCGATTCGCAATTCGAGATTCGAGATTCGAAGCGTGTCTGCCCTGATAAGCAGGAGGCAGAGGTAGGGGCAGACCTATGTGTCTGCCCTGATAAGCATGAGGCAGAAGGCAGTAACCATGATTACGAGATACTCATCCTCGCAAGGGATCTGCTTGATGTTACCATGGAAAAGACAAACATCAAGGAGTATGAGGTGTTGGATAGCTTTATTGGCCGTACCATGGAGGGGAAGGTTTGCCGCCACCCATTCATTGAACGGGATTCAATAATCATACTGGCTGATTATGTTACCCGCGATCAGGGTACAGGGTGTGTTCACACAGCACCGGGTCATGGAATAGATGACTATGGCTCTGGAATGAGGTATAAACTGCCGGTAATTACACCAGTAAACGAAAAGGGATGTTTTACAGAAGAGGCAGGCGAGTTTGCAGGCATGGATGTTTTTAAGGCAAATCCTGTTATCATAGAAAAGCTCAAGGGATTAGACCGTCTGTTGCATACAGAAACAATTAACCATTCCTACCCGCATTGCTGGCGGTGCAAACAGCCCATTATCTTCAGGGCAACACCCCAGTGGTTTATTAATATAGACAAGGATGGCTTCAGGGAAAGGGTGCTCTCAGATATTGATAAGGTTGCATGGCTGCCATCATGGGGCAGGGATAGATTCTATAATACTGTCAGTGCCAGACCTGATTGGTGTATCTCCAGACAAAGGACATGGGGTGTGCCTATCCCGGCTTTTTATTGTGAGGATTGCGGGGAATATATCTTAGATGGTGATATAATCAGCTTTGTAAAGGAGCAAATCAGGCAATTTGGGGCTGATATCTGGTTTGATTCAGAGACAAATAAACTTATTCCAGAAGGTACTGCCTGTCCCAAGTGTAATAGCCATAACCTTCGCAAGGAAAAAGATATTCTTGATGTCTGGTTTGAATCAGGCTCAAGCTATTGCGGGGTTTTGAAGGAGAGAGACTATCTCGACTATCCGGCAGACCTCTACCTTGAGGGCAGTGATCAACATCGCGGATGGTTTCAGTCATCCATGCTTACTGCTTGTGCTACAGAGGGGCATCCGCCGTACAAGAGTGTTCTTACACATGGCTTTATGGTAGATGCTAATGGTAAAGCCATGCATAAATCATCTGGGAATGTTATTGCCCCGGAAGAGATAATTACCCAATATGGGGCAGACATCCTGAGGCTCTGGGTTTCTTCTGAGGATTACCGTCAGGATGTAAAAATAGGCAAGGAGATACTTCAACGGATGTCTGAATCATACCGCAAGATTCGTAATACATGGCGGTTTATGCTGAGCAATCTCTATGATTTTTCTGAAGCTGACAGTGTACCCTATGATTCATTGCAAGGAATTGATCAATGGGCTTTGCACAGGTTGCAGGTTCTTCTTCAGAAGGTAGATCAGGCATATACTGACTTTGAGTTCCATCAGATATATCATCTGTTGATGAATTTCTGCACCGTTGACATGAGTGCCATTTACTTAGATGTGATTAAGGACAGGCTTTATACGCATGGAAAAAACTCCTTGTCCAGAAGGTCGGCACAGACAGTCCTGAGAGAGATTTTGGGGGCTTTAATTCCACTGGCCACTCCTGTTCTGAGCTTTACCTGTGAGGAAATATGGCAGCATCTTAGCTGGGAAAGGGAAAAGAGCGTTTTTCTGGCAGGGTTTCCTATGGTGAACAATGCCTTTGTTAATGAGGAATTGGCCGTTGCATGGGAAAGGATCTTTGAGATTCGTCAGCAGGTAAATAATGAGATTGAAAAATATCGGGCAGATGGGGTCGTTGGTTCATCATTAGAGGCACAGGTAACCCTGACCTTGTCAAAGGAAGACAAAAAAGCCTTGGAAAAGTATGCCGGCAAGGATACGGCAGATGTATTTATTGTCTCCAATCTAATCACAAAAGAGGGTGATTTTGGAATAGAGGTACAAAAGACAACAGGTAAAAAGTGTATTCGCTGCTGGCGTTATAGTGAGAATACAGGTATTTCACCTGTTCACACTGAGCTATGTCCGAGATGTACAGAGGTGTGCCAAGATCAGGAGATGACGATGACAGAGATGGTATAGCAGGAGGCAGTCTCCGTGCCTACCCTCTGTCTCTGACGACAAAGCCAACACAGTTAGTCGCTTGAATGCAATTACTGTAACTGCTCAATATCCTGTGGCAATTCGCAAGAGGTTGAAAGCAACAGTAACTATTCAGACAACAAGAATACAGATACAGAGAAAGAGCCACAAAGGGTGTAAATATCATAAGCATTCAGCTGTCAGTTGTCAGCCAGCAATTCTGTGTGAAAATTGACTTAACCCCAAGTGGTTATTGATGTTTCCTGTAATAATTTCGCGAAAATTTATTTACCATTATGAGCAAAAGTGCAATAATTTCAACGAGTTGCAAGTTTCACGCAGAATTACTGGTTGTCAGCAGTCAGTTAAGAGCAGAAAACAGGCTAAATGTAATCGCAAATTTTAATTTGCGTGTGGGGCTGATAGCTGATACCTGACGGCTGAATGCTTCTGAATATTTACACCCTTTGTGGTTCTTTCCCTGCCAGAGGTGCTACCTCTTTTTCGCTCGCAATTGTGAAAGTAGAGACGCAAAATTTTGCGTCTCTACAGCTTAAACCGGAGGGATTAGTATGGATAATATCAGGGTCAGATTTGCACCCTCACCAACAGGATACCTGCATATTGGCGGCAGCCGCACTGCACTTTTTAATTGGCTTTTTGCTAAGCATAATCAGGGAACATTTGTTCTAAGAATAGAGGATACAGATATAGAAAGGTCATCTCAAGCCTCAGAGGGTACCATTATTTCCTCGCTAAAGTGGCTTGGTTTGGATTGGAATGAGGGTCCGGATATTGGTGGTGAGTTTGGTCCTTACAGGCAGTGTGAACGATTGACAATCTATCAGGGGTATGCTGAAGGATTACTCAGGCAGGGCAAGGCTTATTATTGCTATTGTCTGGAAGAAGAGCTTGAGGAAAGAAGAAAACAGGCTTTATCGGAAAAGCGAACCCCGGGTTACGATGGCAGGTGTCGAAATCTTTCAACCGAAGAACAAAAACAGCTCAAGGAATCTGGTAGGGAACCAAGCATAAGGTTCCATGTGCCAGATGAGACACTATTTGTGATTATTCAGGATGAGGTGCGAGGTCAGGTAGTGTTTCAATCTGATGTTCTTAGTGACTTTGTTATTGTCAGGTCCAATGGGGTAGCATCCTATAATTTTGCAGTAGTTATTGACGATAGCCTGATGAAGATAACCCATGTTATCCGTGGGGAGGATCATCTTTCAAATACACCAAAACAAATATTGATATATCAAGCACTTGGCTTTAATCTGCCTCATTTTGCACATCTTCCGTTGATGTTGGGTGAAGATGGCAGCAGGCTTTCCAAGCGGCATGGAGCAACATCAACAGAGGCATTTAAGGAGATGGGGTATTTGTCAGAAGCGATGGTGAATTATCTGGCATTGCGCGGCTGGTCCGAGGGTGAGGGGATAAACAGGGAGATATACACGGCTTGCGATTTGATTGATTGTTTCTCCGTAGAAGGTGTAAGCAAGTCAGCGGCTATCTTTGATGTGCAAAAACTCAACTGGATGAATGGGATATATATCAGGCAGCTTTTGATAGATGAGTTGGTACGGTTGTGTCTGCCATATGTTGAGCAGGCAGGGTATCATATTCGTGATATTGCATGGTTTTCCAGAGTGGTCAAATTGCTTCAGGACAGGATGGAAAGGGTAGCTGATATTGTTGATCAAGCCCGATATCTCTTTGTTGCTGATTGGGTTTTGGATGAAGAGGCAACAGAGATTATGCAGGCTGACAGGGTAGTGGAGGTGCTTGGTACTTTTTCTTCCTTGCTTGGTCAGGGGGCAGAATGTTCTGTCCCGGAAGAGTGCAGTGAAAAGATAAAGGCTGTTGGCAAGATGCTTGGGGTCAAGGGCAAGGGATTATTTATGCCCATCAGGGTTGCTCTTACCGGTTGTGTTCATGGCCCTGATTTGCCTGAAATTGTTTCACTTTTGGGAAGAGATGAGTGTTTGAAAAGGCTGGAAAGATAGAAGAAAGGTTGAAGGTGTTACTTCATCGGCTAACTCAAATGCCTGAAGTCTTGTGTAATCTTATGTAACTACTCAGCTATTGTTATTTCATACACATTTCGAATCAGTCAGAAATCGTAACTATTCAGATGTGTAATGAAGGAGAAATGGAGAAAATGGGGAAATGGAGAAAAGAAGAATTAACTGATAAAATTACAAGAA
>JAHIZN010000132.1 GCA_018814245.1 bacterium | reverse complement strand
GTGTAATATCTTAGGGAGAATAATTACAACGATAATAAGGTAAAGATGAGCTTGATGAGGGTTCATCTTAAGAATTTACACCCTTTGTGGCTCTTTCCCTGTAATAGTGTTGCACTTGCTTGTGGCATGTGCGGGGTAAAATACCACACATCTAACCAATTACGCAATATGTAATTAGCGAAAATGTTCTAAATTTCCTTGCACAAAAAGCAAAAATTTCACGGGTAAAGTACTAATATTTAATCATGACGCAGCAGTAGATCATTTACCGATTGTAAGAAAATATGCAGAAAAGATAGGGGTTATAGAGATAGTTAACAAGTTTGTCCCAACAGAGATGGAAGCAGAGCCAGGAGATAAGTTATGTGCCTCACAGTGGGCAATCGTTTTACACACACAAAGGGCAACCACGGGGGTTGCCTCTACATCATTAGGATTCCCTTTTGTGTTCCTTTGTACCTTTGTGTGTAATCAAAAAACCAAAAAGGAGTGATCATGCAGCAATCTACAGATATCTCAGGGTATAAAGAAAAACAGGACAATATCAAAGAATTAAAGATTACACCGAGTTTAGAGGTGGTGGAAAATGAGTATGAGGGTGAAGACTATCTTGTAGAGCTTAAAACAAATGAGTTTACTACGGTTTGTCCAAAGACAGGCTTGCCAGATTTTGCTGTTGTAACTATCTGGTACAAACCTGCCCCCTACCTTGTTGAACAAAAATCCCTGAAATTATACCTTACTGGATATAGAAATATCGGCATATTTCAGGAACATGCTACCAACAAGATACTGGAAGATTTTATTGCCTGTGTAAAACCAAAATGGGCAAAGATTGAAACAGTCTGGAATGCCCGTGGTGGAATTGATGTCAGGGTGGAACGAGAGTATGGAGATAGTCTGTTAGTCTTGTAATTGGATAGTCAGGAAGTCAGGTGGTGTCTGAATTAGGCTAAATATTAGTTGTGTTGACAATCAGAGGCAGGGACAAGCCCTGCAGCTACATCTTTTTTTGTAGCTGCGACCCTTGTGGTCGCTTATTAGCTTATAAATGAGGAATGTTTTCCCTATCCACCAAGAGTTAGCTATTTACAGACACTACCAGAAGTCAGAGAATCCAAGCTATCAGACTTCAAGTCCTATTATTTTGGAAAGTCTTTTAGCAATTTCTTCAGTAACATTTGGTTGATTATAAACTCCTGTTTTTAATCGAATAGCTGCCCGAGCTACTAATTCCATCCTCACATCTGGAGTGGTATTTGCTATTTTTTTTGTCATTTCCCCAGCATAAAGCCGAAGTTGATGTGATTCTTTTGCATGAGAAGATATTTCAATCTTATCTTTAGGGATTGCATTGTGTTCTATTCGTTTTAGGGGAGTATCTCTCTCTATCTTTTGTATGTCCGGGGTATTGGAAATAGGGTTAATGGTCATCGTTCTCGCCTCCTTATGATTCTCCCTCATCTTCTTTATCGGCAAAATTGTTAAAAAACTTTAGTGCAATCTTGAAATATATCCGCAAATTTCACAAATTAAATAAAATGCTTATATTTTAAGCACAATTTCTAAGGGGATAGGGAGATTGTTTGCAGGTTCTTTTATCCTGACTCCTATATTCTGCTTCTATTCCTTCCCAACAAACACATACGATACCCAACCCATTGTTCCATCCTCAAGTTTAACATGATAATACCACATCTTTGAGTCATCTATTACTTGTAGACGCATTCCCTTATTAAGGGTAGTGGCAGCTTGATAGGTAACCCCTGGTCCTGCCCAGAGGGTAACATTATCACTCAGCACGATGGCAATATATTTATATTCCAGAAGCTTTTTGACCTTTTTGGGTGCAACTGGTTCAGGCTTTTTAACCACTTCTTCCCTTGCTGACGGTTTCTCCACCACTGGTTTTTTAACTATTTCTTCCTTTTCTGCTGGTTTTTCCTTCTTTTCTGGTGTTGGCATTTCTTCAACCTTTTCAACCGCAGGCGGGATCTCTTCCTTAGCATCCTCCTCTTTTACAGGTTTTGGTATAAACTTCATCTGAAGTGAGACCATGTGAGTAAGACCAAGGTCACCCTGAGGCACAAGGGCATAATCTACCTGATAATTTGGCGATGGAGTCAGCCCAAATCCACAAGAAAACCCCTTCAGGATGCTTTTTTTGTGTAGGTATAATCTATCATTTGTATCCTTGGAATTACGGTATCCTACCCTACAGCTAAGCCATTTATTCAAGAAAGACTCAACCCCAAGTGATGTAATGCTTGCCTCATCTATCCAGAAGGCTGTCTCTATTATTCCTATTGACTTTTTACCCTTAATCGTTCCATTAGCTGAGACGCTGAATCTGTAGCCAATGGGCAGCTTTGCCCTTTTTTCCACAAATTTTGAGCCTATCCCAAGATTCTGAACTGCCATGCCTAATTTCAAAAACCCCATCTGATATAAAACCCCGGAATCTATTGCCAAGGAAAAGGCTTTTTTGTTTGCGATTTCCTCTTGAATAAACTTCAGATTGCTGCCTACGGATATTCCTTTGGATAGTGATTTTGCATAGGAGGCAATGAGCATGGTATCCTGTGCACCAAAGGTATTGTCTGTCTCATCATAATCACCATTAGCATCAATCTTGGTTTCTTTCATCCTGTCTATATCCATTTGAGTTACAGAACAGGCATAAGCAACCTTTTCCTCAGGGGAATGGACATAACTTATAAACCCTGAGCCTATCCCGGGCAGCCAGCTATTCTGCATCATGGCTATCTCATAGCCGTTAACTTGAGTAAGTCCGGCTGGATTCCAGTAAACAGCAGCTGCATCATCCGCAAGGCTACAGTATGCCCCGCCTAATGCCATTGCCCTGGGGCTAAGCCCTATCTTCAGAAATTGTGCCCCAGTAACACCCCGTTTAGATATAGCATTATTATCAGTTGGCTCTTGAGCATCTACGGTTAAGCACGGAAATATTATAGTTGTTAATATTATCAGAATCAAGTATCGCATAATTTTCACCTTATTTTCTGTCTCTGACCAGTCCGACCAGTCTGACTGGTCAGAGACTATCCTACCTTATCACTGCAAACCGTCCGATCCTTTTCCCCCTATTATCTGTGGTAATGCACAGATAAACGCCTGAGCTTATCTCAATCCCGCTTGAATTTTTCATGTCCCATTGCACAAAGCCCTGCTCCATAGATGCATTTTCCATCATCCAGATCAAATTGCCTGAAATATCGTAGACCCTGATGGTTACCTGTTCATTTTCATTAAATTTGCCAAATTTAATCCACGGATCACCATATGTGTATCTATCCCATTCCTGAACCCTTATTGGATTGGGATAGATGAGCAGCTCATCAGAAACACTAATTGTTTGAATAGTAATTGTAAAGGTAGCCTCTTGTTCATTAATTGCAGCCTTAACCATATATATTCCGGGTATTGTCCCAAGTGTCAGGGTAACACTTGCTGTTCCTGTCTGAGTGCCAATGATTGTGGATGTTGCAGAAAGTGATGCTGCCAGAGGCAAGGGATCAACCAAGCTCCATGCCACCGTACCCACACATGGATTACCAAATTCGTCCTTGAAGGATACCTCCATGGTAATACTTTCACCGGGTAGGTAGGATTTTGCGGCAAGGGTTGATGAATTTGACAAAAGGATCGGACTGCCATGATTTACACGAACACTAAATGACTTGAGCAGGGCAGCCCCAAATCTGGCAATTATTGTATATGTTCCGGCAATCTGACTCATTTTGCATGAAAATTCAGCCTTACCATTTGAGACAGTGGTTGTATTTGTTGCTGTGGTTATTGTTCCGCGGGTTATTGTCCAGTTAACACTTCCCTCGTTGACAATATTGCCATATGCATCATAAAGGCTTACCGTAAATGTCATTGTACCACCAACTACTGTTGTACCGGTAAATGTACCAGAGCTTGTGCTTGTAGCAGGGTTGTCTGATTTGACATTAATCGTAAATGTAGCTGAATAGCCCTCAACCTGTGCCCTTACCCGGTAATCTCCTGTCTTTGTCCCAAGGGTCAGGGTGATATTTGCTGAGCCTTGAGGATTAATGGTTGTGGATGCGGCAGAAATCGATGCTGTTGCAGGTAAGGGATCAATTAAGTTCCATGACACTGTACCAACACAGGGATTGTCGAATTTATCCCTCAAAAATACCTCAAGCAGTACACTGCTGCATACGGTTTGTGAGCCAGCTGTAAAATTCTGAGATAATAATGGTGTACCGGGTGTGGCAATAATGGTAAGGGTTGCGATTCTTCCCCCATGTGAGGCAGTTATCGCATATGTACCGGTGTGAGTCCCAAGGGTAAACGAAAGGGTTGCTGTACCGTTTATGGTTTGGGTTGTGGTGGCTGCCAGCCCCTGTGGCTGCCAATCAACGGCTGCTGTTACAGGATTGCCATACGAATCATACAACCCAATTGTCAGCGTCAGTGGAGTATTTACCTGGGCAGTTGCAGGTAAATATCCATGCAGCATTGTTTCCACTGCACCCGGTTCAGCCGTAATCGTAAATATAGCGGTTAATGTCCCAACCCGTGCTCTTACAATATATTCGCCGGTCTTTGTCCCAAGTGTCAGGGTAATACCTGATGAGCCTTGAGGATTAATGGTTGTGGATGCGGCAGAAATCGATGCTGTTGCAGGCAAGGGATCGATTAAACCCCATTCCACTGCACCCAAGCATGGATTGCCAAATCCATCCCTCAAGGCTACTTCAATAATCACCTCATTTTTAACCGTCCGTGAGGCAGTTGCAAAATTTTGGGATAATGAGGGCGTACCGGGTGTGGCTGTAATGGTAAATGTTGCGATTCTTCCCTCATGTGAGGCAGTTATCTCATATGTGCCGATGTGAGTCCCAAGGGTAAACGAAAGGGTTGCTGTACCGTCTATGGTTTGTGTGAAGGTTGCCAGCTCCTGTGTCTGCCAATCAACAGCTGCTGTTACAGGATTGCCATACGAATCGTACAACCCAACTGTCAGCGGCAGAGTAGTATTTACCTTGGCAGTTGCAGGTACATATCCAGTCATCATTGTTCCTACTGCACCCGCCTCAGCCGTAATTGTAAATGTAGCTGTATAGCCATCAACCTGTGCCCTTACTCGGTAATCTCCGGTCTTTGTCCCAAGTGTCAGCGTAATACCTGCTGAGCCTGTTTGTTGATCAATGGTTGTGGATGTTGCAGAAATCGATGCTGCCAGAGGCAAGGGATCAATCAAGCTCCACTCCACTGTACCTGAGCATGTATTACCAAATTCATCCCTTAATGATACCTCAAGGGGGATGCTGCTGCACACGGTTTGTGAACCAATCGTAAAATTCTGGGATAATGAGGGCGTACCGGGTGTGGCTGTAATGGTGAAGGTTGTGGTTAATGTTCCAACTGTTGCAGTGACAATGTACACGCCAGTCTTTGTTCCAAGTGTGAACCCAAGCGTTGCAGTACCGTTTATGGTTTGTGTGGTTGTCGTTGCCATCCCCTGTTGTTTCCAGCTAACGGTTGCCGTTGCCGCAGGATTGCCCCATTGGTCAGCTAATCCTGCACTTAATACTATCTGACTATTAACCACAGCCGTTGTTCCGGGGGTAATGAATGTATTTATTGCAGCTGGTTCACCGGGCAGGGCTGTAATGGTAAATGTTGCAGTTAATGTTCCAACTGTTGCAGTGACAATGTACATGCCAGTCTTTGTTCCAAGTGTGAATCCAAGCGTTGCGGTACTGTTTATGGTTTGGGTATTTGTGGCAATTGCCAACCCCTGCGACTGCCAATTAACTGTTGTTGTTGCCGCAGGATTGCCCCATGGGTCAGACAATCCTACCCTTAATTCTACAGGACTATTGACCACAGCTACCGTTCCCGGGACAATGGCTGTATTCATTGCAGACAGCTCATCTGGTGTAGCTGTAATGGTAAATGTAGCAATTAATGTCCCAAATTGTGCTTTAACAGTGTACACGCCGGTCTTTGTTCCAAGGGTAAGGCTTGTTGTGGCTATGCCCTGATTATTGGTGGTGCTTGTTAATGGACTGATAACAACATCTGATGGTGATGACAATATCTGCCACTGGATAGTCTTGCCCATGAATGGATTGCCAGAATCATCCTTGAGTATTGCCTCAAGGATTACCTTGCTGCTAACGGTTGCAACTGAAGGATAATTGCCGGCGGATAGGGTAGGGGAGCCGACAATAGTTGTTGCGGTAAATGTTGCTGAAAGATCAGGAAACCCATAAAGGTATGCCTTGACAGTATAGGTGCCTGTTTTGGTGCCAATGGTCAGGGTATTGCTTGCCATCCCCAACTGATCTGTGTCCACAGTTGTGGCAGAAAGTGTGGCATTGGATGGATTTGAGATTAATTCACAAACTATTTTCTGTCCCTCAATCGGATTTCCATACACATCACTCAAGCCCACACCAAATGTCCATGTACTGCCACACGAGCCATTGTAGCTTGTTGCCGTTGTGGGCTGCAAGTTATGAGGTGCTGCCGGCAAAACAGTAAATGTTGCTGTTGTTGCCTTACCATTTTGAGCCGTGATATTTAACACAGCCTGTAGTTGTGCCTTGGTAAATGAAACCGTACCCGTCCATGTTCCCCCACCTTGCCATGAAAATCCATCGACTATTCCACCACCAATCACACACCCTGTTGGCGTAATCGTACCCAAAGAGCCGCTAAGGGTAATGGTGGCTGTGGCTGGATTACCATAACCATCCCTTGCCATAATGCTCATCGTATCAGAGACACCTGCTGTAAATGTAGCGGGGGCAATAGCGATTAGCGTGATTAGAACAGCGGGTATGGTGAGAATAATTGCCCCGCTTGTGCCAGACACACCCTCGTCTGATGCCAAAAACATGCCAACAAGTATTGCCTTGCTGCCAGCTAAAAGATTGGGCTGATATATGCCTGCTATCTGACCATTGGCATTGGTCTGGATGGTGATTGTGCCAGCGGCAGTACTGCTTGTGCTGCCAACCGTGAATGTGCCAAAGCTATCGGATTGAAATATCACGCAGGCAGTTGTACCTACAAGCACAGAATTGTTGTAAGTATCCTCAAGCTGGGCAGTAATTGTTATGCTGTCACCAGCCAGTACAGCAGTATTGGTTGCAGGTGAAATGATTCTGAAATGGTGTGGACTGCCAGAGACAACCTGAAAGGGGCTGCTGGTACCTACCCTACCTCCATTAATTAAGGCATAAACAGTGCTGGTTCCGAGATTATTTCGCAACTCTTGTGGACAGAGAAATTCCACAGGTGTATTGATAGCACATGTGCCGAGACTTACAGAGGTGGTACCAACCGTTACCTTCAGCTCTGGCGAAGACACTCCATTAGAAAAGGTGTTGCCGCTTGCATCCCTTGGAGTCAGGGTAATGGTCATGCTTCCATCAATTGCCACGGTCGAACCGTTCATAGAAATATCAAAGTGATGAAATGTGCCAGCAATAACCGTAATACTAACGGTTGCGGTCAATGTGCCATCAACACTCATGGTGCTGACTACTATTGTACCAGTGCCAGTAGCAGTGCCTGCGGTAAAAATAACAGAGTTGCCTGTTGAGGTGCTCAACGAACCAATCATCCCTTGGACTTGCCAATTGCAGTCTGCCACAGCGGCAACATTTCCGTAGCTATCCCTTCCTGAAACAACAAAGCCTGTCGAGCTTCCGACAGGCAGGTTAGCTGTTGTAGTATTTGTATTTGTGTCTGAAAAAAAAAGTGCTTGAGGCTTACCCGGTTTAATAGTAATGGTTTTTGTGCCATAAACATACTCACCCTGAAGGGTGCTGTTGGCGGATGGACTGGCTATAATACTTAAGGTGAGGGTACCTGTATTTGTTCCTGCCTTAATGGTAACGGTCTTGCTGTATGTACCACTGATAATTGTACCCGTTCCTTCTATAATTTCCCATAAATAGTCAACATCACTATCCCCAATCTCCATATTAAGCTCATTTGCGGCATGAGCTGTAAGGGTTGCTGACTCTTCTATCCCAACAACATCTGTGCCGGTGATAGTAACTGAGGTGAGGCTGCCGATGGATACGGTGAAGGTGGCAAGTTGTGGAGGGATACCAGTGATAGCAGATGCCCCGACCACAGTTTCAGAACCCGCAGCATCCATGTTTTGACTATCAATAGCATAAAAACAATAGCTATGTTCGCCAAGGCTGAATGTTCCCGTACATTCATATATTCCGTTCCCAACTGATGTCATGGCTACAGGCGTATCATCTACCTTTAACGCTATCCACTGTGGAGTATCGTTCTCAGGGTCTGTATATTTTATACGAAAGGTAAACTTTGTGCCTGCAGTACCAACATTTGGCTCCACACCATCATCCGCATAACCCGTCCCACCTGCCCATGTCAGGATGGGTGGGATGTTTACTACACAAGGGTTAATGTTTGTTGATAAAATGGTGCTTCCATTATCGAGGGATATTTCTACAGTGCCAGCAACTATACCCTCTGGATATGGATATGTCCCTTGGTATTGATAAATAGCTCCGCTTGCAGATGTGCCGGATACCAAATCCATCTGATGACTATCTGAATCACCTGCCAAGGATATTTGTGGATATCCTGCATCTGGCGGCGTTCCATCCACATTTACATACTTGATTTGGTAGGTAAATGTACTGCCATAACTGGCAATATCAGGTTCAACCCCATCATTCTCATAACCCGGCTCACCTGTCCAGTCAAGGAAGGCAGACCCTTTGTCATTAGGATAAATCTCAGGACCATCTATTGCTGGGGTTCCGTCAGTTTCTGTTCGCGCAAAGCGATATGTATATAAATCATCAGGCTGCAATGTACTCGTAGCATAATAATACACCTTACCGTTAAGATATGAACCGCCTGTTTCAGACTGCATAATGACACTAAATTCGTCAGCATAAGAATTTGTGATGACCACCTTTGGATACCCTTGAGCTGGTTCAGTTATACCAAAATATTTCACCTTATAGGTAAACACTGTATTTGTCCCGCCATTTTCTGGATAAAGACCATCATGCTCATATTTTCCGCTTCCAACCCAGTCAAGTATTTGATCAGTCGCTACGGTTAATGTTCCAGTAACAGGCATTGACAATCTGTCTGTCTCTTGTGGTTCAAGGAGGGTAGCCCCATTTGCACCGGAGCGTTCTGCGATATTAATTCGCATGTCTTGTTGTTGATTGTCTGTTACCTTAAAATAATAAGGATAACTGGCAGCCGTAAGGGTTGATGTAGCATACCTGTATATCACCCCTTTTCGATAATCCCTGCTTGTATCCTCAGGTGACATGGCAAATCCCATTCCAGTGTCTTCAAATCCCTCTACACTATCATTAACAAGACACACTATCACATCCCCTGCTGGTGCCTCATTATCATAATCAATGTATTTCACCCGAAAGGTAAAGGTAGTCCCATCAACCCCGACCTCTGGATCAAGCCCATCAGATTTATAGGTACCGGTACCTGTCCATGTGAGGATTGGAAGATATGTTCCAGCATAAGACATGGTCGTGATGATAATTAGCAGGCAGGATAAAGACAATCTCAGGACGAGGTTTTTCATTGGCAAGACTTCCCCCATTTTTCTATTAATAATCAAATATTGTACACCAATCACTAATATTTGTCAATAAATATTTGTAATTATTCTGAAACTCCGACATAAGAATGAGTCTCTATTCCTGTTAAGACATCACCTCGTAATTTTTTTTTAACTTGTGTACAATATCTAATTTTGATAAGGAAAGCAGTAGAGAGGCGATAATCGTGTCTCTATGTCTGCATTCAT
>JAHIZN010000131.1 GCA_018814245.1 bacterium | reverse complement strand
ATGAATGCAGACATAGAGACACGATTATCGCCTCTCTACTGCTTTCCTTATCAAAATTAGATATTGTACACAAGTTAAAAAAAAATTACGAGGTGATGTCTTAACAGGAATAGAGACTCATTCTTATGTCGGAGTTTCAGAGTAAAAATTGCAGCCCTCTCATAAAAGTTTTGTCAAAAACAAAAAAATGCTTGACAAAATGTTGAATACATGGTATTATTTATTTATCATTTGATTTTGACATGATTTAAAAAAATTAATCATGTCTTTAACATGGAACTCAACACAGCCGTGTTGTTGATATATAATCATGTTACATTTATTTTAAGTGTTATAGTAAAGGAGGTGACAATAATAATGAAGAGAGAAAAAGGTTTTACTTTGATTGAATTGATGATTGTGGTAGCAATCATTGGTATTCTTGCTGCTATTGCTATTCCAAGGTTTGCAGCCTTGATTGATAAAGCAAGGGAAGCAGGTGCAAGGGGTAACTTAGGTGCCTTGCGGTCAGCCATTGCTATTTACTATGGCGATACAAAGGGATATTGGCCACGAAGCCTGAATGAGTCAGTATGGTATGTAGGATCAGGAGATAATATAGAGACATTGCCTGGTTTTATTCCAAAGTATCTGGCCAGAATTCCATATGCTACTCTAAAGAGAAATGCATTAAATAGCCGTAGCAATGCAGTAACAATGGTTCCAACTAAAGAAGATGAGGAAGTTACTACTGGAATTACAGTTGCTGGTGGTTGGATATATTCATCAAATAGTGGAGATATCAGAATCAACAGTACATTGCAGGATACTACTGTGTTAATATCTACTGATGCTTCTATGAGGTACTCTAACTATGGACATGAGGAACCATGATCCTAAGTTATAAGTTTTTTTGACAAAGTAGTGCAAGAGGTTGACAGGAATTAATCCTGTCAACCTCTTTTTTATCTCTAATTGTAACTACTGCTAACTGAATAATTACTTAATAGTGAAGGAGCGTAAGTAGTTTGATAGGCAAAGGAAAGTGTAAAGAATTTATTGTTGATGTTATTATTCCTGCTTTAATATTGGCTTTATTAATTAGAACCTTTGTTGTTCAGGCATTCAAAATTCCTTCAGAATCAATGGTACCAACATTACAAATAGGGGATCATCTTTTTGTATGCAAATTCAGTTATGGAATTAAGGTTCCATTTATTGACAAAACTCTGCTTAAGTGGAATTCTCCAAAAAGAGGAGAGATTATTGTCTTTCGTTATCCGGAAGATCCTAAACGGGATTTTATCAAACGAGTAATTGGATTGTCAGGAGAAAATTTCCAGGTTGTTAATAAAGAGATTTATATTAATAGCATTCATTTGATTGAGCCTTATAAGATTCATAATGATTTTTATCCCTCTGCCACGCAGTTTTCACCAAGAGATAATTGGGAAAAAAGTAAAACTATCATTTCCAATAAGGTCTTTGTTATGGGAGATAATCGGGATAGCAGTCTGGATAGCCGATTTTGGGGACAGCTTGACATCAATATGATAAAGGGAAAAGCTCTCTTTATTTATTGGCCGCCGTGGAGAATAGGGACTATTAAATAAACTCTGCTGGCTTTTTTGGTAGTGTCTGCAAATAGCTAACTCTTTGTGAATAGGCAAAATATCACTCATTTATAAGCTAATAAGCGACCACAAGGGTCGCAGCTACAAGAATCCAATACGCGCCAAGCATGTGCCGATGTAGCTGCAGGGCTTGTCCCTGCCTCTGATTATCAATACAACCAATATTTAGCCTAATGCAGACACCACCGCTTTTTTGTGGATACATATCCATGAAAAATAGAAAGAACCACAAAGGGTGTAAATCTATAGGGAAAATATTGTAACAAGGCAGGAATACTTGCAAATGAGAATGAACCGACAAGGGTTGTATTTTAAGAATTCACACCCTTTGTGGTTTTTTCTCTGTAAACAAGTGGTGATTTCTAATTGCACAGGTTGACTTATTTTCCACAAAATTCCCAGAAGAACCTCTTTGGTAAGTGTTCAACTGTCAGCAATCAACCTTCAATTTTTACAAGATAATGCGGCACAAAAAGCAGGAAGTCGTAATGTTAGTGGGTTCTTCTTTTCCTTGATTTTATGATCTTTGCTGACAGCTGTCAGCTGATTTGGAGGTGAATAAGGCTTGAAGAAAAAGAAAGAGCATGTTGACGGAATAATTATCCCACTTGAATCCTTAGAAAAGCTTGAGGAAAAGGCGTATTTAGCTGATGAATGTATGAAACATCTGATGCGATTAAAGGCTGAATTTGAAAATTATAAGAAACGCCATGAAAAAATCCTTATGGAAAATAGACAGCTATCTAATGAGAGGCTGATTAAAGAGATAATCCCAGTACTCGAGAACCTTGATCGTGCCTTGGATAAAACTAATCTTGCATCCCCTGAATCCTTTTCTGAAGGAATTATGCTGATTAATTCCCAACTTAATGATATTCTTAAAAAACAAGGCTTGACCAGAATGCAAACCATAGGGTTTCCATTTAATCCAGTGCTGCATGAAGCCTTAATGCATGTACCGTCAGAGGAATATCCAGAGGATGTGATTGTTGAGGATGTCCATGGTGGATATATGCTGTTTGATAGGGTTATCAAACATGCACAGGTGATTGTCTCAAAGGGAAGAGTGGAAGAGAAGAATATAAACCACAAAAGCACAGAGTTCACAGAGAAAACAGATAACGATATGGTCTAACCACTGACTCTTCGTAAATTCTTTGTATCTCCTATCTTGATACCAAGTTGCATTTTCTTTCTTCTTCTTTAGCCTTATCTCTGCGGACTCTGCGAAAACTTTGCGATCTTTGCGTGCCAAAATGAGAATTACTGATAAGAGGTGAATTAAGTTGACTCAAAAACGGGATTATTATGAGGTTCTGGGTGTGAGCAGAAATGCTGCGGCAGATGATATAAAGGCATCTTATCGAAAGCTGGCAAAACAGTATCACCCGGATGCTAACCCAAATGATAAAAAGGCTTCAGAGGAAAGGTTTAAGGAAATAAGCGAGGCATATGCAGTGCTTTCTGATCCAGAGAAAAGGGCACGGTATGATCAGTTTGGTCATAGTGGTGGTAATGCTGGCTTTGATCAGGGGTTTGATTTTTCCGGGGTTGATTTTGGGGATATATTTGGCGATTTGTTTGAAGGGGTGTTTGGAACATCTAATAGACGCCGTGAAGGGTCAAGAAGGAGAAAAGGGACAGACCTTCAATATAATTTAGAGATTAATCTAAAAGAGGCAGCGTTTGGTTGTGAAAAGGTAATTAAATTTTCACGCAATGAATGGTGTTCATCCTGTAACGGCAGCGGTGCCAAACCAGGTACGACAAAGCATACCTGCAACACTTGTGGTGGAAGCGGTCAGGTAAGAATGACACAAGGGTTCTTTTCTGTTGCCCGACCATGCGATAGATGTCGTGGCGAAGGGTCTGTTATCGATACCCCGTGTACTTCCTGTCGTGGAACAGGCAAGGTTATGAAGGCTCAAAGCATTACAGTGAAAATACCAGCTGGTGTGGATACCGGCTCAAGGATACGGATAAACGGAGAGGGAGAACCCGGTTCATATCAGGAAAGCAATGGTGACCTTTATGTTGCTCTTATTGTTCGGGAGGATGAAACCTTTAAGAGGGAAGGAAATAATATATTTTGTGATATATCCATCAGCTTTGTTATGGCTGCCCTCGGGGGAGAGATTGATGTCCCTTCCTTAAGCGGAGAAAAGATAAAATTAAAGATACCTTCAGGCACCCAGAGCCATGTTGTCTTTAGAATAAAGGGTAAGGGTATAGCGTCTCTTCATGGTTATGGCTTTGGCGATCAGTTCGTACGAGTAATAGTGGTTGTTCCTACAAACTTAAGTGCAGAACAAAAAAAGCTGCTGCGGGATTTTGATGATATGAGCGGTAAAGGCAAAGGGTTTACGAGTAAGGTTAAGGATATGTTTAAGTAATTGTAACTGTTCAACTAACCGCAGAGGCGCAGAGACACAGAGGAAAACTTAAAAGTTTATTGGACATACGCTTAATTCCATCCCTTAAGACAGAACATTGAAATTGATCGCTTAGACGACAAGCCTTTTTTGGTGATTTGATTAATTTTCCATTCTGTAACGGTTCAGCTAACCGCAGAGACGCTGAGTATGGAAATTAATCAAATAACAGAAATCAGAACACAGAATACAGAAAGCCAAAGAGGAAAAATCTGTAGTATGTCTCCTCTGTGCTCTGTAATCTGATTTATTCTCTGTGCCTCTGCGTATCTGCGGTGAACGATTACAAAGGATATAATAAAATGCATGAGTTTGATCCAATAAGATATGAGAAATTAATGCAGTTGCAATCCAAGGGAATAGCTGCCTTTGGTTCGCGGTATGAGGTAACTCATTCATCAAAGGGTGTGATGAATGAGTTTTGCGAGGAAGAGGAAACACAAGTAAGTGTTGCCGGCAGGGTTGTCTCCTTAAGGGAACATGGTAAGTCTGCCTTTGCCCACCTCAAGGACAGGGATGGAAAGGTTCAGGTCTATGTTCGTCGTGATATTGTCGGTGATGATAATTTTGCTATGTTTTGCGGCTTAGAGTTGGGTGATTTTATTGGGGCTTTTGGGAAGACATTTAAGACAAAAACCGGGGAGATTACTGTTTTGGTCGAAAAATTTGTCTTTCTTTCCAAGTCGCTTCGTCCTATGCCAAAGGAATGGTATGGGCTTAAGGATATAGAAACAAGGTATCGGCAGAGATATGTTGACCTGATGGTTAATGATGATGTAAAAGAAACATTTATCACCCGTTCTCGTGTTATTAGAATGATACGGGAATTTTTGGACAAAAAAGACTTTCTTGAGGTTGAAACACCAATGATGCAATCTATGGTTGGCGGGGCAACAGCTAAGCCATTTGTTACCCATCATAACGCTTTAAGCATGGATCTTTACATGCGGATTGCACCAGAGTTGTATCTCAAGCGATTGATTGTTGGCGGATTGGAAAGGGTCTACGAACTAAATCGTAACTTTAGAAATGAGGGTATTTCTACTCGGCATAACCCTGAGTTTACCATGCTTGAGGTCTATCAGGCATATGCTGATTATGAGGATATGATGAGACTGACAGAGGAATTAGTTGTACATCTCTGCCAGAATATAAAGGGAAGCCTCCAGATAGAGTATCAGGGACAAATGCTTGACTTCACCCCTCCATGGAGGAGATTGACGGTTTACGAGGCAATAGAAAATGCCTTGGGAATAAAGATAAATGAGATGCAGGATATAGAGGCAATAGCCGTAGAGCAAGGACTTTCAGTTAAGGAACTGCTTGATGATATGCTTGACCACAAGATAGAAAAGGATCTTGTGCAGCCAACATTTGTGACTAATTTTCCAACCATACTTTCTCCATTAGCAAAATCCATGCCGAATAATCCGGAGCTTACAGAAAGATTTGAATTTTATATCTCTTCCCAAGAGATAGGGAATGCCTATTCAGAGTTGAACGACCCAATTGACCAGAGAAAAAGGTTTGTTGAGCAGGATCCGGATCATGTGGATGAGGACTTTGTTCGGGCACTTGAATATGGGATGCCGCCATGTGGCGGGCTGGGGATAGGTATTGATAGATTGATAATGATGCTCACTGATTCTGCCTCTATTCGGGATGTTATACTCTTTCCGCAGTTAAGGAAGGAAAAAGTCCTGTAGGACATATAAGTCCTATTGGTGCAAAAGCAAGTCAGCCACTACATGTAGGTGTTCTCATTCTGACTCCTAAATTCTGTATTCTGTATTCTTGACGGTCATACATTATGTACTATGAACTCTTCATCGCCTCTCGCTACCTAAAAACACTTCGCAAGGAAAGATTTATTTCCCTTGTGAGTATAGCATCTATAGCTGGTGTGGCTATTGGTGTTATGGCATTGATTGTAACCCTGTCTGTGATGAGTGGATTTGAACGCGAGCTGAAGGAAAAGATACTTGGCTTTTCAAACCATCTTGTTATTTCTGGATTAACCACTGACCTTACCATTGATGTACTCAAAAAAATTAAACATGAACAAGTGCTGGGTATAGCACCGTTTGTAGAGGGTGAGGCAATACTGTCCTCTAAGTATGCCTCATGTGGCGTTATGATTCGTGGTATCAATACCATTGATGAGAAAAATGTCAGCCTTTTATCTAAGTGGATGATTGATGGTTTGTTTTCCATGGCTACGGGTGATGCCCTTATTGGAAAAGAAATGGCAAAAAGGCTGGGGTTGAAGATAGGTGACACCATCTCCATTGTAAGCGGCACATTTTCGGGCATCCAAAAGGTCAAAATTAAGGGTATCTTTTGTTCCGGGATGTATGAATATGACTCAAGGCTGGTATTTGTTTCTATAGAGGGGGCACAGCAGCTGTTTGGCATGGATAAAGGTAGGCTTACCGGCATTTCCTTAAAGGTAAGGGATATAAACAGGGTCAGGGAGATAGCTAAGGATATTCAGGCAAAACTTGGCTGGAATTATCAAGTGGCAACATGGCAGGATTTGAACAAGAATCTTTTCTTTGCCCTGAGATTAGAAAAGGTGATGATGTTTATTATTCTTACCCTTATTGTGCTTGTGGGGGTATTTAATATCTCATCCTGTTTGATTATGACCGTATTTCGCAAGATACGGGATGTCGGCATCCTTAAGGCTATGGGTTCGTCGAATCATAGTATTCGCATCATCTTTATCCTTCAGGGGTTAATGATTGGGGTAATTGGGGCTGTTATTGGATGTGTTGGCGGCGTTGGAGGGTGTCTGGCTCTGGCTAAGTATCAGTTTATTAAGCTGCCGTCCGATGTTTATTATATTACCTATCTGCCGGTGGATATAAGGTTAGGGGATGTTGTTATTATTGGACTGGCAGCGATAGTTTTAAGTATCCTTTCCACCTTGTATCCTGCCTCGCAAGCAGCCAAACTCAATCCAGTGGAGGCGTTGAGGTATGAGTGAGAGTAAGCATTCAGTTAAAAATTATGAATTATGAATTGTTAGCCAGTAGCAAGTGCAACAGGAGGAGAAAGAACCACAAAGGGTGTAAACACTTAGGGAAAATAATTGCGAGTAGTAACTAAGGTAATTGCAAATGAGAAGAGTTTGGCAAGTAGTTGTATCTTAAGAAGTTACACCCTTTGTGATTCTTTCCCTCTGTAAATGATATTGATACGATATAGGTCGCTATCCCCAATTATTAGTTGATGATCTGACAGTAATAGTGTTGCACTTGCTTGTGGCATGTGCGGGAATTAAAAATTCAGGAAACAATCATTATCCCTTTAACTTTTAACTTATTGGAAGGCACAAAGTATGAGTGATTTTTTAATATCAACGAGTAATCTGCATAAGTCGTATCAATTGGCTAAAGAAAGTATTCCTGTGCTTAATGGCATAAATATAGAGGTAACGCAGGGTGAAATAGTAGCCATTGTTGGTTCATCTGGTGCAGGCAAGAGTACCTTGCTGCATATTCTGGGCGGGCTGGATGTGCCCACTGAGGGTAGTGTATTATTCAGGGGTAAGGATATCTTTGACAAGAATGATCTGGAGCAATATCGAAGCCGTACAATTGGTTTTGTCTTTCAGTTTCATCATCTTATGTCGGAATTTACTGCTATGGAAAATGTGATGATGCCGGCTCTAATCAAAAGGGTGCCGCAAAAACAGTCGAGGGAGGAGGCAAAACAAATATTGCGTGATGTTGGGTTGGCTAATAGATTGAACCATATGCCATCGCAACTTTCTGGCGGTGAACAACAAAGGGTGGCTATTGCCAGGGCATTGATCAATGAACCAGACCTAATCCTGGCTGATGAACCCACAGGCAATCTGGATTCTCATACAGGAGAAGGGGTTTTTCAGATGTTGGAGGATATTGTCCGAAAAAAAAATAAAACCATGATAATTGTAACGCATAATGAAAAGCTATCAGAAAGGGCAGATAGGATTATAAGGTTGATTGATGGGATGGTGTGGGGCTAAGTAGGGGCAATTCATGAATTGCCCCTACCACGCAAAATATCTGACACTTGAGATTTGACACAACACTAATTAGAATTGCTGCATCTTCCCATTTGCCAACGACACAATAATCTCTCCAGCCCTTGCAGCAGCATCAGGTTTTGCCAGACAAAGGGCATTTTCTCGCATCTTTTCCAATATTTCCGGCTTTCGAAGCAGATTATTAACTACCCCATCTATTTCATTTTCATGAGACACCCTTATAGCAGCTGCATGCTTTACCAAATATCTGCTATTACGATCTTCTTGCCCTGGAATAGGGTTAACAATAATCATGGGCAAACCGCAACAAAGGCTTTCCGAAGAGGTAAGCCCGCCTGGTTTACTAATAAGAATATCTGAGCCTTGCATCAGTTCATAGATATTATGAACAAAGCCATAAATTTTCATTGGTCTTGCTGTCTGTTTGGTCAATTTTTCTAATCTTTTCTGAAGACCCTTATTCTTTCCAGCAACCACAAGTATTTGAAAAAGTTGTGGCAATAGATTCAAATAGGTAACAATCCTTTCCATTGAACCGATCCCATGATTTCCACCCATAATAAGGATAGTTGGCAAATCCTCTAATCCCAGCCTGTTTCTAACAATTTGTTTATCTTCAATCTTAGAGAAGGCAGAAGAAATCGGTATACCGGTAACCTCGATGTTTTTAACAGGAATGTTGTGATATATCAGCTTATCAGCTATCTCTGAATTAGCCACCAGATAATAAGAAACATTTTCATATAACCAATAGGCATGAATATCAAAGTCTGTGGTAATCGCTACCAGTGGAAGATTATTCATGCTGGTTTTTTTTAAGGCAGAAAATACACCGCATGGAAAGGCATGGGTACAAACAACAACATCCGGCTGAAAGCCATTAAGTATCTTTTTTTTCAGCCTCTCTGACTTTAATGTATCCAATATCTCTTTTAATTTGGCTGTAAGATTGATTATCTTCGGATTATCATAGAGATATTCCCAAACAAAGGGGTCTGATTTTATCAGCTCAAGGTATGATGTTAAGAGCATTCCCTTAACTACAGGTGAAAAATAACCCAGGGCATCTATCTCAAGAAATGATAATTCAGGGGACTTTTGCTGTAATATGTCCTTGACTGCATCAGCAGCAATCTTATGACCTGAGTTTGTAGATATATATGAGAGGATAATTCGTTTCATTAATCACCATTTATTCTAAATGCCGTAGGGACAGACCCCTGCAGACTGTGTGAAAACTCATGATTTGGGCATCAATGCCACGACAGATTAACGAGAAGGGAAAGAGCCACAAAGGGTGTAAATATTGCAGGGAAACTAATTGCAACAAAACACAGAAAATTATAAATGAGAGGAGACTTACAAAGGTTGTGTCTTAGAATTTACACCCTTTGTGGTTCTTTCTCTGTAGCGAGATTGACACGACAGATTGTGCTGCAACAGATTGTAGAGACAGAGGGCAGGCACGGGGGCCTTGCCCCTACGGGCAATTATCGTGAAATTGAGTTTTCACACAGTCTGCCTGTGCCTGTTCTCTGTCTCTTCTTATTTCTCCTTCAAATGAATCACGCTGATAGAGTTACCCCTGATATTCCCGGTAATTATCTCATTTATTCCATCATTATCCACATCTGCAATGGCTAATCCGCCAGGGGCATCACCTGCATACCAGGCAGTAGGTTTAGATAATTTACCATCCTTATCCTGAAGGAATACAGAGATGTTTTTTGAATGTGTTGATACCATATCTGCCCTGCCGTCATTGTTAATATCACCAATCCGTATCCCGCCGTTGCCCCCCTCAGTAGCTGTATAGGTACCAAGCAAACCAATAGAATTATCTTTGCGGCCAAATACTGATATCGCACCACCGCCAGAGACAGCTAATTCGTTTAAGCCATCCCCGTTTACATCACCAAGGCAAACATTTGGCGGATTAGCTGATGGCACAGCTAAATTACCGGCATGTACCATGCTTCTGTCTGGTTGTTGAATATACAGTGAAATCGTGCTTTCGCTGTAGTTGACACAGGCAATATCATTCATTTCATCACCATTAATATCACCTACACAAAGCCAATAAGGTGTAGCACCAGCAGAGTAAAGGAGATTGGCAAACACCTTTCCATTGTTCAATTTTTGCATGGTCAGCGTATTTGCCTTTTGAAGCGAGCCAAAAAGATAGTAATATGTTTCAGGGCATTCCTTTAGCCATGTAAGGATACTAATGCTCTGTCCACCTGAGTTTGTAACAACAATATCGTTGCGTCCATCACTATTAACATCCCCAACTACCAAGCCATAAGGACCACGACCCGTGGAGTAGACATCTGTTTGGGTAAGCGTTCCACCCTCATTTTGAGAGAAAACATAGATTTGGTCTGCAGCCGCACAACCAACCACCACCTCGTTTTTCCCATCACCATTCAGGTCGCCTATCCCCACACCAAATGGCCCCTGTCCCACTGTATAGGTAGCTTGTACGGCTAATGTGCCATTATTTTGTTGAAGAAATACACTGATATTATTATCGTAATAGTTGGCAGAAACAACATCATTCAATCCATCACCATTAACATCCCCGGCAGCAATAATCCCTGGTGAACCACCAGTATCATACATCACCGGTTCGCTTAAAGAAAAAGAGGCTATCCCTGCAGATTGGGAAATGGATTTGTGAGAGAATTGACTGATGACAAACGGGGAAATGCTGTTGTTTTTATCTATTGCTGCCAGATAAAATTTGTGATTGCCTGGATATGAAACATGAAGTTTAAGAGGCGGCTGTTTCACCCAGCTAAAGTTTGGCTGATTGTCAAGTTTGTAATAATACCCGATAGTATCTGTCCCCTGACCTTTCCATGATACATTAAAGCAGGCTGGTTCATTGCCTCCAGCAGGTGTAATCATTATCCCTGATGGCGGAGTAACCCCGGCATAGCAAAGATTGGTCAAGAAAATACTTGCAATGACATACTTCGTAAGTTTCATTTTTCGTCCTCCTCGTATAATTTGATTTTATAGTAACTGTTACATCTTACGCTCTTTTGTAAGTCTAACCACAATCTCACCTGTAGCGGGGAGAATTACCACCAAACTTTGTAAGCAAAGTAAAACCTTGATAAATCACAAAACCTTCTCAAACACGCCTCCGTCCCCGCTGTCAGGTGCAGAGCTTTGTTAGGCTTTCCTTGACTTTGCTCTATACTTTTTGGATAATAGCGGAATTAAACAACGCAAAGCCCTGTTTACAGACTCTGAGTCTGGGAAATACTCTTGAATGTCTGGATTCAGAATAACTGCACCATCTCTTGGCATCACATCCTTAACAACAGTTGTGCCATCCACATTATGAATAGTGATTGTATACCCAGATTGCATAGCTTTGCAATGCTTACCATGTACTCCACCAGTAAAATTATATTCGACACGCATATCGTTATCCTCCATCTGTACTATTTTAGTTGCTGCTTTCCTCATAATGTTTTCGCTCCGATAGAGTTGCCTTACGGCAACTGATAATGCGTATATTTGATCCACTTTCGGCATAAACTACTACCAGTACACGGCCATTGTCAGAACTACCAATGTCAATATACCGTTGTTCATCAACTGAGTGGTCAACATCAAGTATCGTAATTGAAAATGGATCAATAAAAATCGTTGTAGCTTCATCAAAACTGACTTTATGTTTTTTGAGATTCGCTTTGGCTTTCTCTTCATTCCACTCAAAGTTCAGTTTCATTATGACTCCTTTAATGCATAATGTTAGATGCTTTACTCTTGCTTAATTCTGCTTTCAAGGTTTGCTTGCTCTTGGTTATCCGCTTGCTTGCTCTCGGTTAATCGTCCGACAGGCTGTTACGGAACTGATAATCAGCATCAACACCATACTACATATAGTGCTTGCTGGTGGGATTATCACAATATGCTGTATGCTTCTCGTGCCAAATTCCTATTCCGTAACAGCCTGCCGACTTCTTGCTTATCTCTTTCTTAGACTAACCACAAAAATAACTTGCTCCTTGACAGGTGCATTTTTCTTGTTAGGCTTTGCCTTAGTGTCCTTTCCTTTTCTTCTGGCTTATCTTACTACTGATTGCTATCTTCCGCTCATCTGCTATTTTAACGCCCGGTTGCTATTTTCCGCCTGAGTAATATCTTACGCTCTCTTGTAAGACTAACGATAAAGCTCAGTTGCGGCGTACTCGCCGTCAACTTCCGGGTAGAATCAGTGGTTACTCAGCCAATCCTCCCACAGATCCGTATGTGAAAATTTCCCTCATGCGGTTCTTCGGTAACCAGAGTATCAACACCACTCTGACGCATAACTTTGCTACCCTGCAAGCTTCGTATCCTTAATGAATACTACCTCAAATGTTGTGAACGATTCTGGGTCTTGGCAACTTTTCTTACATTTTCTTTTTGAGAATCTAAATATAGTGTATCAGGACAAATATCTTGTTCATGAGGCCAAGCAACTGTATTATAAAGAGGTTTTGCTAACTTGAAATAAGATTTGTCCTTCAACTCTCTAAAAACTCCGAAGTTGAGTAAATGCGAGCAATCATAAATTCCATGTTCACCATTTGTAAAAACAAGCTCCAATTTGTAATCATCCGTTGCTCTAACTGATTTTATTCTAGGATTCATGATTCACCTCAAAGGCTCTATTTTATAAGGTTGTTGACCGGAAACAGCAATTTCCCAGTCTGCAATAAGTTCATCCTTGTGTAATTCAATCCACGCTTGAAGCAATTTCATTTTTGGTTTAGGAAGATTGCCTTCCAACAACTCTCCATCTGAAATCAAAACCACAACTTCATGCTCTTGATATCTGGCATGAATATGAGGAGCATTGTGCTGTTTATTATCAATAAAATATAAATAAATAGTAACTATTCAGGTAATAAAAAGGTGATAAGGAGATGAAGGAGATAGTGAGATAATAGATTATTGGTAAATATTTGAGTATCAAGTTATCCCCAGCTGGCAGGGGTAGGGTGGTGAATATCTTATTAACATTACACAAACAAGGCAGAAACCCAATGCTTTGATCTTACCAATCCCCTTTATCTCCTCT
>JAHIZN010000130.1 GCA_018814245.1 bacterium | reverse complement strand
TGCTGGCTATAGGCTGAGGCTTCTGCACTGAATGCTGACAGCTGATACCTTTTCAGCTTCGAGAAATTTTCACGCGGAGACGCGGAGAACGCGGAGAAATCAAGCTGTCAGGGATCAATTATCAGCCATAGCAATTCCCGGCAAGCTAATTCATGCAAGAATTGCTGGCTTATAGGCTGAGGCTTCTGCACTGAATGCTGACAGCTGATACCTGATAGCTTGCTTGGAGCATTGCTTGTGGAGAAAAATGGGCTCTTTTTTGCCTCAAATGGGTAGCCCCTTTGTAAACGAAAGAAGAAAGAGCCACAAAGGGTGTAATCTATAGGGAAGATAATTGACGATTAATTTAGGTAATTGCAAATGGAAGAACCTGACATGAGGCTATAGTCTTAAGGAATTACACCCTTTGTGATTCTTTCTCTATCAACAAGTGGTGTTTTCTACTTGCACAGGTTAGCCTGTTTTCGCAAAATTTACAGAAGAACCGATAAAATAAGATTACCCATTTGAGGTAAGAAAGAGCCAAAAAATGTATCTTACACCATCTATGGCCAGACTTGTACATGAATTAAATAAGCTTCCGGGCATAGGACCAAAAACTGCTCAGAGGCTGGCATTTCATATCCTTAAAATATCGGAGACAGAAGCAAGGGTACTATCTTCAGCCATACTGGAGGTAAAGGACAAAATAAAAAATTGTCCCATATGCTACAATATTACAGAGGATTCTCCCTGTTGCATCTGTCAGGATAAGACACGGGATCATGGACTCATTTGTGTTATTGAACAATCCTCTGATGTTATTGCTATGGAGAAGACTCGGTGCTACAAGGGAGCGTATCATGTACTACAGGGAGCCATTTCTCCATTGGATGGCATTAGACCTGATGATTTGAGGATACGGGAGCTTTTGGCAAGGATTCAACAAGAAGAGATACGAGAGATTATTATTGCTACCGACTCAGATGTAGAGGGAGAGGCAACAGCTCTGTATCTCGAAAGACTATTAAAACCTATTGTAACAAGGGTTAGCAGAATCGCCCATGGCATCCCTGTAGGTGGTAATCTTGAATACACTGATGAGGTAACCCTGTCAAAGGCACTCGAGGGCAGAAGAATATTGTAAGGGCAAATTGGGCAGACACATAGGTCTGCCCCTACAGAAGAAAGGAAAAATAGCATGTTACACAATATATTTATTATACTCCTTAAAAGCAAGATCTTTTTTCCTGTATTTTTTGCATGGTTTACTGCTCAGCTATTAAAAGTCATAATCTATGCTGTGATAAATAAAAGATTTAACTTTAAGCTTCTGCTTGGCTCTGGCGGAATGCCGAGTTCGCATTCAGCTACAGTTATGGCATTAACTACCGCTGTAGGCAGAACACAGGGATGGGAAGATCCGCTGTGGGTTATTACCCTTGCCTTTGCTTTAATCACCATGACTGATGCGGTTGGGGTAAGACGGGCTGCAGGACAACAGGCAAAGGTATTAAACAAGATGCTTGACGAGTTCTGGACTGAGGGGAAAATAGGCGAGACCAGATTGAGAGAGCTTCTTGGGCATACCCCTGTAGAGGTAATTGTTGGAGCATTGCTTGGGATTGGGATCGCTATCATTGGGACATGAGTGGTTAAATCTGACTTGTCAGACCAGTCAAACTTTTCTGGAGAAAAATATGTTCAGGTACCTTCTATTATTATTTCTTGTAGTTTTTATAGCAGCAAAGCCTACAGAAGCAGATATTGTGCTTAAGCACTACGAGGTATCACTTGTCTGCTCTAAAAATAATGTACAATGTAAAGGCGTAGTACTGAAATATACCTATGCAGAAAAGAATAACAATGTCCAGTCATTTCCTGGACAAAATACCTATAAGGTTAAGGTAGTCTCTTCTACAGGCAGAACATTGAAAACTCTATACCTCCTTGTTGATAAGAAGGCTTCACCCATGACTCAAAAACATTCTATGTTTGGAGAAGAAGGGATTAAACCAAGGCAAAAAAACTATAAATTACTTCAAAACAGCAATCTTTATAATGGAGACAGCCTCTACAAGGTTAAACGCAAGGTTAAACAAAATATTGAGAAACAGGCTATTGATGATGAAAAGGTGAAGATGTCAGACAAACAGCCGATCATCTTTAATATTCCATACCTTAAAAATGCATCGAGGATAGATATTTATAACACAGTAGGTCAAAAGGTGCAAACCATAAGGCTGGAGTGCATAATTAAGAATTAAAAATTATGAATTATGAATTAGGCGATGGAAATTAGGAAGATAGCCGTTAGGATATTGCTTTCCCTTCTCCTAACCTTTAATTCATAATTCACAATTCATAATTCCAAGAGGGGGTACATTTTGTCCAAACAATTCACATTATCAAAACTAATTGCTTCGTCTCAAATTCATCACACAATAAAAACATTCTCAAAGATAACAGGACTAAATATGCGATTGATTAATGAAAGGGGAGAGCCAATAGATAGGAACAGGCTGCCTGCTTTTTGTGAGATTATCAATCATGATAAGGCTGGCTCAGGGATATGTCTTAAATTTTATGCTGATACCCTGAAAAATCTTTCTCTTTCAGGAAAAGGTGGATTAATTACATGTCCAGCAGGAAATTTGTGCCTGATTGTGCCAATTATGATGAAAGATAATCTTGTTGGAGGAATGGTCTCTGAGGGGATATATTCTAAGAATGGATTATTAGCGGAGCTGGCAGCTAAGTGCGAAATTGATCTTACGGCATTGACCACTGAGGCTTCCAAATTAAGCATATTACCCAGGGGAAAATTGAATACCATTTTGAGGAACATGGAAAACATAAGCAAGCTCATCTCTGAGCTGTGCACAAGTAAGTTTTTGCTGGAACAGAAAAATACAGAGATTGATGCCATAAATCATATAAGCAATACCTTAAGCTCTCATGTTGATCTAAAAAATACCTTACATATTATTGTTGAAGGTGCAGCCAAAACTCTTAATACAAAAAAATGTTCTTTGCGGCTGTTCAATCATGAAAAAAACGAGCTGATTATGACTGTCTCCTGTGGATTGAGCAATAAGTATCTTCATAAAAGACATGAGATAGAGATAGGCAGGAGTATTGTTGGCCGGGTAGCAGAGACAAAGATTCCCATGGTTGTAGAGGATGTATGGGCAAACAGCTTTCTGGAACACCCACAACAGGTAATAGACGAAGGGATTGCCTCTTTTCTGTCTGTGCCTTTATTAATAAAGGATACTGTCCTTGGTGTTCTTACGGTTTATTCTTTAACCCCTCATAAATATACTACTGAGGAGATTCAGCTCTTAAGCAGTCTGGCTTTTCAATCTGCAATAGCTATTGAGAACAAAAGGTTGTTTACTATAACTAAGACTAATCTTATAAACATTACCCGTTCTCTGGCAGAAGCAATAGAGGCTAAGGATATTCATACTCGAGGGCATTCAGAGCGAACGGTATGGTATGCTGTTGCTACTGCTCAGGAAATGGGCATGCCAGAAACAGCAGTAGAAACAATTGAGATTGCTACCCTTCTTCATGATATTGGAAAGATTGGTGTGCCAGAAGAAATACTCCTTAAACCATGTGGATTAACACAAGAAGAGTTTGAAAAGATAAGAAACCATCCAGCTACCAGTTTCAAGATCCTTTCATTAGGAGAATTTCCAAAAGAGATTGTGGCTGGGGTTTCACAACACCATGAAAGAATGGATGGAAAGGGGTATCCTTATGGACTATCAGGGGATGAAATATCCCTTGAGGCTCGAATTATTGAGGTAGCTGATTCCTTTGAGGCAATGACTTCTAATAGACCATACAAAAAAGCCACTGATGTTGAAACCGCAATCATGGAGCTCAAAAGGTGTGCTGGTAAACAGTTTGATCCTAATGTGGTTAATGCCTTTTTAAGGGTACTGGAAAGGAGAAAGGAAAGGTTTGGGACATATATTTGAGGGAAATTATGAATTATGAATTATAAATTATGAATTATTGGTAATTGCTCAACAACTTGTGAATTTTGGTGGTGTCTGAAATTAGCTCGCTACTCACGAAAAGGATACATTCTTGTTCGTAGTAACTCACTACATCATACTTTATAATTCATAATTCATAATTCTTCTGGAGGGGCATTATGTTTGTTTCATGGAACATGACCAAGGCGTGCAACCTGCGGTGTAAGCATTGTTACCGGGATGCAGGGGAAAGGGATGCAAATGAGCTGAACACCATTGAGGGCAAACACCTGTTGTTTGAGCTTCGGGAGAGTGGTTGTAATCGTATTATTTTTTCCGGCGGAGAGGCACTTCTCAGGGATGATATTTATGAATTGATTGAATATGCCAATTCTATTGGGATTCGTTGTGTTTTGGGCAGCAATGGGATGCTGATTGATTTAGGGATAGCAAAAAAACTGCTCGACTCTGGAATTGGACGGGTAGGGATAAGCCTTGACAGCAGCAATCCGGAACATCACGATGAATTCAGACAGTGCCCCGGGGCTTTTGAACAAACTATGTCTGGTATCAATGCCTGTCTTCAGGCAGGGCTTGATTTCCAGATACATACTACTGTCATGGACTTTAATATGGATGAAATTCCCAGACTTTCTGATATGGCTCAGAGACTTGGAGCAAAGGCACATCACATCTTTTTCTTGGTGCATACCGGAAGGGCAAAGGAATTAACATCCAAAATATCCAGAAAAGAATATCATGCCTTGTTAAATGGCATTATAGAAAAGCAAATAAAAAATCCTGCCTTTGAATTAAAGCCAACCTGTGCCCCTCAATTTATGCCTCTTGCATCCAAGGCAGGCTGTATGTCTCCTCGTTTTATGCGTGGTTGTCTGGCAGGGATAGGTTATTGCTGTATCCTGCCCAATGGGGACATCTCTCCCTGTCCATATTTGCCGCTAATAATAGGAAATATTAAGGAAACGCCATTCTCTGTTTTATGGAAGGAATCCCCGATACTCCTTCAGCTCAGAAGCTCTGCCTACAAGGGGAAATGCAGAGGATGTGAATATCGGGAAATCTGTGGCGGCTGTCGAGCCAGGGCATACTATTATTCCAAAGAAACAGATTGTATGGCTGCTGATCCATGGTGTGTGTTGGGGAAAGCGTAAGCAAGGAATCTTTATGCTGCGATTACTATTTATGACCAAGCGTATCTTTTGGGGATTATTCAACCTTATCTTTCCGGCAGAATGCAGCCTTTGTCCCAACCCTCTGGAAACAATAAAAGAACACTATATCTGTTCTGATTGTATTAAAAAAATAACGCCCTTAGATTTGCCATGGTGTGATAAATGTGGGAAGCCACTGTCTCCATCTTTTAATCAGATACAACAGCCCTTATGCCGCCAGTGCCGCACCATGAAAAAATACTTCACATCTGCACGAGCGGTTGGGGCATATGAGGGGGTATTAAAAAAAGCTATCTGGCTCTTTAAGTATGAGGGCAAAACAGGGTTGCAGGATACGCTGGGTCATTTGATGGCAGACCGTATCAGTCATCTGGGCTGGGCAGACAAGGTTGAATCCTCATCCCTAAGTAGAGAGGGCATAGACATTATTATCCCTGTCCCCTTGCATAAAACCAGACTTAAGGCACGGGGATATAATCAATCAGATATCTTAGCTGTCTTCATGGGTAAAAAGCTGGGTATCCCTGTATCCCGAAATAATCTTAAGAGAATAAAAGCAACAGTCACTCAGGCTTCACTGAAAAGAAGCCAGCGAATAAAAAATATTCACAATGCCTTCTGTATCAAGCAACCTGACAAATTTTCCGGAAAAAGGATACTGTTAATTGACGATGTTTTTACAACCGGTGCCACCTCAAATGAGTGCAGCCGAATCCTGAAGCAAGCAGGCAGCAGTGATATTTTTGTCCTTACGCTGGCAAGGGGATTGTAATTAGTAAGCGTTCAGCGGTCAGCTTTCAGAGCCTTGCAGTTTTTATAAGGCATTATAGTACAAAAAGGAGGTAGCACCTCTGGCAGTTGCAACTGCCATTTCCATTGATTTTATGGTCCCTGCTGACGATTGGACGATTACAAATTAGGAATATAAACAAGGAGGATTGCAATGAAACATATTCTGCAAAAGGGTATTCTGCTGCTTCTCGTGTTATTATGCCCAATACTTAGCCTTGCTCGGGTTTGTCCTGAGAATTTTGAAGGCAGGTATAGCCTTGCATGTGATGGAGACAAGGGTGTTCTGGAGATTGAGAAGCAAAAAAGTGTCAAAAATGTCACCTGTTTTGGTGGATACTATACTACAGAGAACAAGAAAACCTATGTGGTTAAAGGAGAGGTTAATCGCATCAGACCCAATGAGATTATCTTTACCATTGAATTTCCTCGTCCCAAGGGATTTATTGGGTATCTGATGGATGGAACCATGGATACTATTACAGGGAACACACTTGCAAAAAAACCTGCCGGCTTTTTTGCAGCAAGAATTGCACACATATCAAAGACATCTAAGACAAATGATAAAAAAGGGGCAGCTATAACCAGCATAGGAATTATTAAGGCAATTGGCAGGGCATCAACCCCTGGCAGGTTGACTCTTGTCTGGGAATATAGTTCAGGAGAAATACCTGTATCTATTGAGATTGACATCTATTCTGAAGGAAAAAGCATTATTATGGAAAAGAATCCAATAACAATTGCTGGAAGCATGACACAGGTAGAGATTAATGTAAGTCATGTTCTTTATATCCCTCATGAAATAGTATGCTGCCTGCATTATTCGACGGATGTTGTTCCGGGAGATAAGATTTTTGTAGCTAATTGTAGAATTGGAGAAAAGACAGTCTGTCTGCCTGCAACACAGCCTGCGCCAATTATTAAAATTGATATTCCGGAAACTGTGGGCAGTGAAATAGTATCCCTTGCTAAAATGATTATGAACTGGGAATATGGAGAGGGTGAATGGCCTGTTTCACTTACCATCGATGTTCAAAGGAATGGGGGAACAGTCCTGCCTATGGGTGAATTGATTACTGTAAATGGAGCAGAAACCCAGGCAAAAATTAGTATTTGGAGACTTTTTGATGTTTCACACGATATAATCTTCTATGCCCGTTATCCGTATGGAACCATACCAAGGGAAAGGATATATACCTTCAAGCAGAGAATCAGGAAATAATGGTAAATTATATCTGTATGGATTCAATCATGGGTAAGATTTATATTACCAACAATGTAACTGCTCAATATCCTGTGGCAATCCTTTGAGGGGACAAGGAGATGATGTCGATAAAACAATCTAAAAAGAGGAGATTCCTGCATTCGCAGGAATGACAGTTTCGTTGTAATTGTGGAAGTAAACTCACAGCTCTTTTTTCTTCAACGATTCTCAGCGAACTCTGCGTCTCTGCGGTGAACAAATTTTTCTTCGTGGCTTGCAAAATCCACATGTTATTGAGCAATTACCCAACAACGATAAACAATAAATTATGACAAATTATCTCTTGCTGTTTGGGGTGAACTTCTGATACAAAAAAATATCCCACTTATCTTCATAATCTTCACATCTTCTTTCCTTACGCTTTTTCAAAAATGAGAATTGTTGTAAAAGAATAGCCAAAAAACTAAAGCTTTTTTTATAAATTGTCGATATAGGTAGAAACAACATTAAATAAGGAGGAGTTTCGCATGAAGCTACCGATAGAAATATTTAAGGAAGGGGATACCAGCTATATTGTTTCCTGTCCAAGGTTAGAGATATATAGCTATGGTAAAACTGTTGATAAGGCAATTCAAAGGATGAAGGAGATAGTGAAGTTTTATGTCGAATCGGCAGATCAATTGGGTGTAAGATTAGAGGATGCATGTGGTGTTTCAGATGAGTTGTGCCTTCAGGTTGAACCATGTAGTATTATAGAAAAAAATCCTCCACAAAAGTCTCGTTGCAAGAGAAACTGACTTATATCTTCGTGCCTTTGTGGCTGTGTAGGCTGGCGTTTCAGATACTCTTCTCTTGTGGTCGCTTATTGATGGCAGAGACAAGGGAGGCAGCACTTCTGTCACCCCTTGCATTCGCAGAGCCTGTCCTCCATATGTAATTAATTATGCAACAATTAACAGTTGACACGACAGCAGTAGCTATAATTTATGTAAGAATTCCAAAACAATCAATACAACCAAACTGGAAGCAAAGGCATTGTATTCTTTATTATGTAACCATTGTCCCAATGACCAGTTTGAACAAATATTCAGCGGAATACTTTTGGGAAAAAGTATAGAGGTATGCTGAGCATATTTGTCCCATTCTTCTCCGAATTTTTGGGCAAGAAAAGATTCCTCTTTGTGTATCGTGGGGAAATATATTATAAAGGCTATCCCAAGAACAACCCAAAGGTTTAGACTATCACCAATAATAAAACAAAAACCAATTGCCATCAGGAGTGAACCAACATATAATGGATGTCTTGTCAGGCAATAAGGTCCAGTAGTTGCTAAAGAGTCACATTTACAGATAATCCCTGCTGCCCATGATCTTAAACCAACTCCGCTTACGACAAGTAGTAACCCGGCAAATCCCCATAAATCCTGAAAGCTACAAATGTCATGAGGTCGAACCTTATCAATGAAAAAGTTCTTAATTAGTAGAAAAGTAAAAATTATAAAGGACAACTTGACACGATTTTGCAGGAGACTGCTGTATATTTGCTGAAGTATTGCTTGTGATTTCATTCTTGTAATAGCTCCTTTTTCTTGTCTATGTCTGCCTGATAGTATACTATAAATGGTTATAATAGTCAACCATTTTCACACAGCATCTGAAACTCCGACATAAGAATGAGTCTCTATTCCTGTTAAGACATCACCTCGTAATTTTTTTTTAACTTGTGTACAATATCTAATTTTGATAAGGAAAGCAGTAGAGAGGCGATAATCGTGTCTCTATGTCTGCATTCAT
>JAHIZN010000129.1 GCA_018814245.1 bacterium | reverse complement strand
TTCGTTCCCTAAAATCATTTATTTTTTCATCAACTATCTGCCTTATTGTATTGTATACTGCCATTGAAATAGCCATCTTATTTTCACCCCTTTTAATTGTAACGCATTGAATTATATACAGCAGCAAAACAATATGGGATACACCTGTATTGAGTTGGCTGCAACTATCTTTGTATGCGATTCGACAGGCTGTTACGGAATAGGTTGAAGTGTCATTCCGAACTAATGTGATGTCATCCCGAACTAATGTGAGGGATCACTCGTTGATTCCCAACAGGATAAGATTTCTCGGATTCCCTCGAAATGACAAAAAGGCGCATTCTGTAACAGCCTGTCGATATGAATGCTTACTTATTTAATAACCCCAACCTTGCCCTGCAATATCTTATCATCTGTCTTTAGAATATAGAAATATATTCCACTTGCGACAGGTTTATTATCTACATTTGTCAGGTCCCATGAATTACCATCAGTTTTCTCAATTGTTTTAACAAACTCACCTGCCAGAGTGTATATCTCAATCACTGCCCTTTGTCCCGAGACATTAAATGTGATGGGTTGATTATTCAGGGATGGATTTGGAAATACTGTACAGATTAAGGTTGAAAATTTACTCTCTATCGGAATAATCTGAAGAAAGATGTCAGTGGAATCAATAGGGATCTTCTCAATATCAGGGCTTACCCCTAATACATTCCTGACACTTACCGTTACGCTCCCTTTTTTATTTGCCTTAAATTTAAGTACAGCTATTTCTCCCTGACCAGTTTCTCCTTTAACCCTGCCTACCCGACATTGAGCAAATTTGTTTGTTGCAGGAGATGTTATCCTAAATGGCAGGGTTTCATACCCTCTCTTCAGGAATTCACCCTCGCTTACCCCTATTAAACTTAACATATCTGTATCTGTTGTAACATCAAACTGTATTCCGTACAAGCTATTTGCGTTATCAATCCCTAATCTCAGTTCGACCTCATCCCCAACCCTGTATGTTGTCGGACAAGAATATAATCTTATGCCAGTTGATTTGTCCTGTATAGAATAGGCTATCCTTGGTGATTGTGTTACTATAATATCAGGAATATCCGAGAAATTTCTGGAAATAGCAGCTATATCCAGAATATCTATCTTGCCATCTAAATCAATATCACACCAAGGGTCATATCCGGTATCTCCATTGTTCATTCCAAATATGTTACCAATAGTAACCAGATCAAGGATATTTACAGTAGTATCATTATTAATATCAAATCCATAGGATACGGATACACTCCCATCAGATAGACTGTTAGGGATTGAATTCGCCTTTGAATCAGACAAGATAACAGATCCCAGCCTAAGATACGATGGCATAAGAGTGGATGTGCCTATAACCTTAAATTTCACACAAGCAAGTGTCCCTGAACCACTTACTGCTGTAGTCGTACCAATTCTTGCACAAACAATATTTTTCAACGATGAAGTTCCAATAACAGGATTATACCAATATGTTTGTGTCCCAGTACCCCTTAAAAAATCCCCCTCTTCAACTGCTATTGCCTGAAGTATTGCCGAATTAAAATAAAGGCTTGCTTGCCAGCCGCATAAATCAACCACATCCTCCATCCTGATCTCAACCGTATAGGTACCTCCAAGCCGGGCATGTCCAGATACAGGATGGATCTTTACCATTGTAGCAGTTGTGCCTGTTTCTGTCGCTGCCACACTGTTTCTTCTGCCAGGTGTTCCGCTACCTACTTGGCTTTCCTTCCATTCATTGCTTTCAGGTGATATTCTTTCTAATGACTTGCCGTTGTCATTTCCACCAAGGGCAGATGAATAGGTAATTGAGCCAATAGAATCCCCTGATAAATTTATTAACGCTACAGTATCACTTGAATTGCCAAGTCTCATAGCGGTACATTGAAGGATTGTTCCGGTATTTGTACCATAAACAGAGGTAAATGTAGCTCCATTATTTACAATCACTGCATATCCTTGAGAAGGGATAATAGTCCCTGTTTCCGGATAAGGGGTCAGGCTATGCGTACCACCATCAAAAAACCTCCAACCTGATAGATTAACATCCGTCAACCCACTATTGTACAATTCAACCCATTCACGGTTATCATCACTTCCATCAGGGTTATACATTATCTCATTTATGATTATACCCTCTGCATGGCTATTATTGCTGATTATGAGCAATATCAAGGAAATAGCTATTATTTTGAGTAGCTGGATGGAAATCATCTGCATTTTTTGCCTCGCAAACCATGGAATATATATACAATCTGAGAGCGTTGCATAAGCTATCTCCCCATAGAACCAAAGAGAAATAATCACATCTTCACAATTAAACATTGTGAGTCCCATAATTCGATAATAGGTTCTGGTTTTTCCAGAAAAAATTCATCAAATGCCTTTTTCACGCCTGGACAAGAAATTGAACGATAATCATGTGATAAAATTACACCCCCTCTATTTACTCTGCCATAAAAGAACTCTAAGCTGCTTTTAGTGCTTTCGTAAATATCAACATCTAAATTAACAAAAGAAAAATTTAAAGCATGACAATTTGTACCTGCTAAACTTGCAGGAAAATATCCTTTATAAAAATAGATCTCTTTGTAATTAGACAAATAACTTTTCACACTATCTAATGAAGTATCCCAAAAATCACCTTTTTTGTGTTTATCAATAGATGCGTCTACTTCAGGCATGCCCTCAAATGTATCAAATAGATGCAATTTTTTATCACCCTTAAATTCTGCAATTACCTTTGCACTTCCCCCCTTATATACTCCTACTTCCGCAATATCGCCATCTATCTTATGTGTTTGTTCGGTTAATTTATAAATGTTGTGCATTTCACGCATCGATATAGCAGCTTTACCCTCTTCGTAAATACTTATAAGAAAATCCAAAAAATTTATGTCTTGGAAAACTGTATTATTGAAAAATTTCTTTGGTATTATCCTATTTTGGAATAATTTTATTAGTATTATTTCCAGTTTTTTCTTCATATTCTACTCCTTTATTTGGTTTATTTGCAATTCATTAATTAAATTGACATACCTTATATGGACATCCCTGCCAGAGGTACTCTCCTCTTGTGGGTGTCTGTTGTTTCATTGCCTTTTTGGACAAAGCCTGTCCCTGTTTCTCCCTCTCCTCATGAAGTAAGAGACGCGGGGTGAAAGTCACAACTTATATATCAACTTAATTGATAACCTGCATATAGCTAACAACTTGCCAATTTCCAATCAAACCTTGTTATATTTCTCTCTGCCTTTGAAAATTCTGTCCCTACTAAATATACTCCTTTGCCTGAAGTTAAATATTTCTCATAATATTTTCTGTCCTTTATCTGCTCCAATGCCGTATTTTGTCCGCTTTCCCTTTCTACTACCTTAAACTCAAATATTATTACTACCTTATCGGTTTTTATTGCCATATCTATCCTGCCGCGATTAGTTGATTCTTCTACCTCTAAATCATATCCAAGTGAGGCAAATACGGCATAAAATATGGAGGCATAATAACCTTCGTATTTATCAAGCTGGTTATTTATGTACCATTCATAGGGTATGGCTGCAAAGAGTCTGGAAAATGTATCCTTTAATAATTCAAAATCTAAATCCTCTATTGCCTCATAGACCCTTGATTGTGTATTCTCTTTAGTCTGGGCATCTTTATTTAGATAAAATAGTATATAATTATTTAAGGAACTTTTTACCTCTAAGTTTGGATAGGTCAATTTATATTCTATT
>JAHIZN010000013.1 GCA_018814245.1 bacterium | reverse complement strand
TTCTTGTAATTTTATCAGTTAATTCTTCTTTTCTCCATTTCCCCATTTTCTCCATTTCTCCTTCATTACACATCTGAATAGTTACGATTTCTGACTGATTCGAAATGTGTATGAAATAACAATAGCTGAGTAGTTACATAATAACTTCAATTTCCTCCAAGCATCGTTGGAGTGGACACATGTTTAATCCTAAACTTTAATGATGACGCAGCACTACCTGAACGGTTACGAATATGTTAACTAAACAAACAAGGAGTATTTTATCTCAGACACTTTCAGAAAGTCCAAAAATTGTCCCATAGCTTTTGTTCTAAACCGATTATTCTTCATGATAACAGCAAAATCTCGATTAAGCTTGATTCCCTTAAGACGAAGCATCTTGAGTGAACCCAGTTTTCTTTCCTTTAATACTGTCCATTGAGAGATAATAGCTATGCCCAATCCTGCTTCAACCGCAGCCTTGATTGATTCAGAGCTCCCTAACTCCATTTTAATATTCAAGTCTGTTAGTTTTATGCCAGCAACAGCCAGTGTATCTTCTATTGCCTTTCGTGTTCCAGAGCCTTGCTCTCGCAGAATAATCGGCTTATTCCTGACCTCATCAATATCAATCTCCTCTTTATCTTGCCAATCGTGCCCTGCCGGAACAATAACTACCAGTTCATCCTCCATAAACTTTTCCACCATGATATCTTTATGCTCTACTGGTCCCTCAACTAATCCAAAGTCAATAAGATTATTAAGTAATTGAGCAGAAATATCTCTTGTATTGGCATTGGTCAGAAAAATATCTATTTTTGGGTAACAGTCCTTAAACTTACCAAGTATGACAGGTAAAAGATACTGACCAATGGTTGTGCTGGCACCAATAACCAATCTGCCCTGCATGGATTCAGTCAGCTCAAATATCTCTTTCTCTGCTTGCTGATAAAGTTCTAAGATATTTTGAGCATATCTATAGAGGATCTCGCCAGATGGGGTTAAGCTCACATCACCCTTAAACCGATCAAACAGCCGTGTTTCCAGATAATCTTCCAGGATATGAATCTGATGACTAACCGCTGGTTGCGTCAGGCATAATATCCTGGCAGTATTGGAAAAGCTCTTTTCATTTGACAGGGTATAAAATGTTTTTAAGGAAAATTTATTCAACATATGGTTTGCTCCGAAAAATAGTCAGTCTCCAGAATTCAGAAGTCAGAATGGAGACGGCAACCACAAGAGGAGAGCAACCTACCAGAGGTGCTCTCCTCTTGTCTCTGCCTTAACCATTTTTACACCTGAATAGTTACCAATTTTCATAACTACCATTATAATGTTTATTGCTGATTTTGTCAATTTATTTATTGGCATTTCTGTAATTAAATCAGTGAGTTGAGCATAAGAAAACTCATTCCTTGTCTTTAGACAGGGACAAAGTGGCAGCCACCACTGACACCCTGCAGCTACGATGCGATTGACTATTGCCCCATTGGATTCTTGTAGCTGCAACCCTTGTGGTTGCCTCTTGTATGTCGGCAGGGACAAAGTGGCAGCCACCACTGACACCCTGCAGCTACTACAGCCATTCAATCAACTGTAATCTGCCAGAGATGCTCTCCTCTTGTGGTTGCCTTGTTCTTAATTTTTCTTTCCCCCTTTTCCCTTACGGTTTGAAATAAAAATTACTGTAAAAGAGAAATAAAAATACTTGCTATTCTTAAGATTTTATGATATTATAATTAAAATGGAGGTGATAGAAGATGATTCCAAATATAGGACCATTAGAATTAACACTTATTCTGGTAATTGTAGTTGTACTTTTTGGAGCCAAGAGATTGCCTGAGCTGGGTAAGTCCCTCGGACAAGGGATAAAAGGATTTCAGGCAGCTATATCCTCAAAAAAGTCAGAGACAGATGATGCTGCAGGAAAAGAAGAGGCATAAAAAGGTGATTGGTTGTCGGTAAGCGTTCAGCCGAAAACTTTAGCAGTGAAAGGCTAAAGCCTGAACTCCAACCATATTTCTGAATCTCGAATTGCGAATCGCGGATTGCGAATCTGCAGAAATGAAACAGATTCGCGATTCGCAATTAATAATGCCTTGTATCCCTCACTATCGAGGACAGGGGGTAGTGCTGGAGGCTGATAGCTGAACATTTACATCAATGGATTTACACCCTTTGTGGTTCTTTCTTTTCTCGTTGCAATAGCTGCTGGCTAATATATGCAATCCGATAAATAACTTGACATATCGTAGCTGTAGGGACAGGGCTTGTCCCCCCTGCATTCGCAGAGCCTGCTCCTGCGAATGCAGGGGGGCAGGCTCTGTCCGAAAAAGCAGCGAATAATCATAAGAGTTGCAGACACAACCACGAAATCAAACCAAACGGACACCCACAAGGGGATGTCCCTACGATGTATGTGTCAACTTAATTAATGGATTGCCTATATCCTTACCCACAAGTCTAATTGCAATCAATTAACCATTCATGATTCGCATTAATGCTGAAAAAATCAACAAATAATGGTTAATTGTCAACTATTTTGGATACACAATTCTGCTGTTTTGTAGCATTTCCCATCAGAATTCTGTCCCCACTCTGTCCCCAAAAGATGTGAGTAAGGATAAGCTACGAAGAGGGGAATCAGAAATCCTTCCATAAGTGAAATCGAAATCCCTCTCATGAGAAAAACCCACACATGGGAATTGTCAGTGAGTGATATTCTCCTCTTGGGAGGGGTTAGGGGTGGGTTCTCTCGTCTCACCCAGTCTCACCCATTGAATTCAAATAAAATGCTGCACCATAACCCCGGCCAATACGAATCACACAACCCTTATTTCGGACACTTATTTATTTTTGCCCTGTTCTGGCACGGTAGTTGCATTATATCTCGGTGTCAGGGCAACGACAGAAAGTTTATAAAGTTAGAAAGACTGCGGATTAAGCAGCCAAAATCAAGTTAGCATGAAAATTAAATTTGGGCAGGAAGCTTCTGGTATTCCTCCAATTTTTAATTCATAATTCATAATTTTTAATTGTGTTCAAAGGTGGTGATGAAAAGGGGTCTTCCTCTTAGCTTGATGTTTTGTATTAAGGTATTTCAAATGTAATGGATAACCTGTAATTGTTCATTACTAAGGAACAATCATTTAGATTGTTCGCAATTTGCAATTTTCGTGCTGCCAAAAAGGTCAGCAAAAAATAATACAAAAACATTAAAGTTCAGGAGGACAAAAAAATGAAAAAGTTATTAGTTAGCGTAGTAGCATTAGCATTAGCAGGCGGAGTAGCCTATGCAGCAGATATGCAGCAAGAAGATGCATCAGTTGGCTTGAGCGTTCC
>JAHIZN010000128.1 GCA_018814245.1 bacterium | reverse complement strand
CGGAGACACGGAGAACGCGGAGGCGGAGGAGATATTCTCACGCGGAGACGCGGAGACGCGGAGAATGAGGAAGAAAATTGGGGAGGATGCTCTCGGGGTAACCCTGAGTGAGTTTGTGTCTCAATTTCCACCAGTTGCCGTGTACCAGGGTAAGCAGTCAACCGAAGAGTATGTTGATGGGATAACGGTTGAATCCTTGCCGCATCCCTCTCCCATGGGGAAAGGGAGGCAAAACATCTCCAATACCCACATTATCATGGAGGAGATGCTCCTCCTTTACTTAGCCAATATAAATCCAGCTTTCGCCCCATTCCTTGAATTGTTTGATGATACTCAATTAAAAAATAAAACTGTGTATCAGGAAGTCATGTCAGTTATAAATGATTTCTTTCAAACGCAGCCTATCTTTGGGCCAGCAGATCAATCTTTAGTTGAGATGCTGCGTGCACCAGCCATAGCTGTTCCTCACTCCTTGCTTGGTCAGCTTGAATATATCCGCAATAATTGGGGATGCTTTCTCCCTGAATCCTTGATTTCCTTGATATTACGGGTTGAGGACATTATCAAAGAGGATGAAAAACTTTTCTTTGTCGCTGGGTTCAAGGATAATCCTCCCTTGTTATTGGTCCCTGAATTTGGGGCAGAATCAGGTGTTTATGAGGAGCATGAAAGATTCAGCCCTGACTTGGATTGGATGCCAAATGTTGTGCTTCTGGCAAAAAATACCTATGTCTGGCTGCACCAGCTAAGCATAAAGTATCAGCAAGAAATTACTCGATTAGATCATATTCCTGATGAAGAATTAGACACATTGTCTCAATGGGGCTTTACTGCCCTCTGGCTGATAGGTATCTGGGAACGCTCGCCAGCATCCCATAGGATTAAACAGATATGCGGCAATCAAGAGGCTGTTTCCTCTGCATATTCTATTTATGATTACACCATCTCTGAGGATCTTGGCGGAGATCATGCCTTTGAGAATCTTAAGTACCGTGCATGGCAAAGAGGGATTCGTCTGGCAGGTGATATGGTGCCAAATCATATGGGAATATTTTCAAGATGGGTTACTGAACATCCGGATTATTTTGTTCAGGTGGATTACAGCCCATTCCATGTGTATCAATTCACCGGAGTAGACCTTTCGTGGGATGGAAGGGTAGGCATCTTTCTTGAGGATGGCTATTGGAATAAAAGTGATGCGGCTGTTGTTTTTAAGCGGATTGATCGTCAAACAGGGGATGAAAAATATATCTACCACGGCAATGATGGTACCCATATGCCTTGGAACGATACCGCACAATTGGATTTTTTGAAGGCAGAGGTTCGCGAGGCAGTTATCCAGCTAATCCTTCATGTTGCCAAAAAATTCTCTATCATTCGCTTTGATGCAGCCATGACATTGGCAAAAAAGCACTTCCAACGGCTCTGGTATCCGCAGCCGGGAAGCGGCGGCGACATTCCTTCGCGATCAGAACATGGCTTGACGAGGCAAGAGTTTGATGAGTTTTTCCCGGAGGAATTCTGGAGAGAGGTTGTGGACAGGATAGCCCGGGAGGTGCCTGATACCCTGCTTATTGCTGAGGCTTTCTGGCTCATGGAGGGTTATTTTGTCCGAACATTGGGTATGCATCGGGTTTACAATAGTTCCTTTATGCACATGCTCAAGGCTGAAGAAAACCAGAAATATCGGAATGTCATAAAAAATGTTCTGGAGTTTAATCCGCAGATACTGAAACGATTTGTCAATTTTATGAACAATCCGGATGAAGACACGGCTGCCTGCCAGTTTGGAAAGGATGATAAATACTTTGGCACATGTATCATGCTGTCCACCCTTCCCGGACTGCCCATGTTTGGGCATGGACAGATAGAAGGCTTTACTGAAAAGTATGGTATGGAATATCAGCGATCCTATTGGGATGAGGTTGTAGATGAACGGCTGATTGAGCGGCATAAGGGTGAGATTTTTCCCCTGCTGAAGAAAAGATACCTGTTCAGTGATGTGGAGCATTTTGTTCTGTATGATTTCTACACCCCAGATGGTATTGTCAATGAAAATGTATTTGCCTACTCTAACTGCTGTGGTACGGAAAAGGCATTGGTTGTTTATAATAACAAATACGAGTCAACCTGCGGCTGGATTTTCTCATCTACTGCTATAAATGTTGCCGGACATCTTGTTCAATATAATCTGGCACAAGGGCTGGCAATAAATGAAGATTATTACTATACCTTCAGGGACAATATTTCTGATTTAGAATATATTCGGCATGGGAGAGAACTTACCCGAAATGGGCTTTATGTAGAGCTGGATGGATTTAAGTGCCATGTTTTTCTTGATTTCAAGGAAATACAGGATGATCAGAAAGGGACATATGCCAAGCTGGCAAGCATTCTAAATGGACAGGGTGTTCCAAACATTGAAAAAGCTTATCAGGAGATGCACATCAGAGGAATACAGGAGCGGTTCAGGGAGTTGACAAACCCTCGAACGCTGAGGGAGATCATGCTTCGGTCAGATATTTTTAGCCAGAGAATGTATGCCTTGCTTGAAGAGATAAGAGGGTGCGGATATAGCTGTGGGGATGAGGCAAAAATAGTCAGAGAGCTGGAAGGGCTTTTGGTTGTTATCCAGCGGTTATTTGATGTAGGGGCAGACCTATGTGTCTGCCCTGATAAGCAGGAGACAAAAGGCAAAAAGACAGAAGATGCACAGAGTGAGGATACCATCCTTCGACAGGTTATGAATATTTATCGGCATCTCTCCCCTGAAGCTGCCGAAAAAGACGAAAGAAGCTGGAGGATATTACTGTTATGGCTTATTATCCACAAGCTGGGCAAAAATGCCGCAGAAAGTGTTGAATTGATTGACAGGTGGCAGCTAAACAAGGGAATTATCCGGACAATAGAGACGCTTGGTGCTTCTAATCAGACAGCATACAGGGAAATGTTATTAATCAAGATATTGACCCGAAATCATGACTGGTTTGACTATTCATCATGCAATAAAACACAAAAAGGTACAAGGGCACAACGGGTTGTCCTTGTCCGTGATAAGGCTGCCAGCGAAAATATTGCCCTTAATCTCAAACAACTGCTTGAGCAGTCAGAGGTTCGGGATTATCTCCAGATAAACCAATACCAAGGAGTCTGGTATGTTCACAAGGAAAGCCTTGAGGACATGCTTTGCCTGATGTCTGTTGTCTCTTGCCTGCACATTGTGGCAGAGGTAGAAAAACAGGGTATACCTGCAATATTATCCAGACTGAATGAGGTAGTAGTAGAATGTCTCTGCATGGCACAGTCTTGTGAGTATCAAATGGAAGAGATGTGCAACTATTTACCCAAGTAAAGTGCAACTAAGGTGGAAAATGCTATACTTTACGAATGTGCTGAATGTTCCAACATGATTTCTGGTAATGCATGGCGATGTCTTCATTGCGGAGTAAGCGATGCAGGCGAGAGAGCACGAGAGGCAAAATACGCGGAGCATTAAAAATATAATGACCATATCGGCAATATTTTTTTATTGCCTTTTTGTTTTTCTTCTGTTATACTGTGATTATGAAAAAAACTTGCTTTGAATGGGATAATGAAAAAGATCTGCAAAATCAGGCAAAACATAATATCTCATTTAGAGCAGCACAACAAGCATTTCTTGATTCCAACCGTATTATTGCCGAAGATATCAGCCATAGTGATTTGGAACCGAGATATTATTGCATTGGCAAATATGAAGGTGACATTTTAACTGTGCGTTTTACTTATCGACATAATGTAATACGAATATTCGGAGCAGGATATTGGAGAAAGGGGAAAAATATTTATGAAAAAACAAATAAAATACACAGATGAACCAATAGGAGAACTTAGAATTGTTAAAGATTTTCTTCCACCACCTCAAAAGCTGGCATTAAAAGAAGATAATATTAAGGTTACAATATCGTTAAGTAAATCAAGTATAGAATTTTTTAAAGATATTGCAAAAAAACAAGCTACCCCATATCAGAAAATGATTCGTAATATACTTGATTTTTACGCGATACATTACCAGCAAACGGCAATTCTCGGTGAACACATGAAAAACAGCAGCAATTCTCGGTGAACAATTATCCGGGTAATAGCAGCACATTTCATGCAACATTATTGATGCTGTCCTGAAAACATCCCAAATAATATAACAAATAACAGTTGGCGTGCAAGAATATCCTGCAGTAGAGACGCAAAATTTTGCGTCTCTACAAATTTGCTTTGGGCTAACACAAGTCGATTTTTTTCTTGACATATACCCAATAAATATGATATAATTTAGCTGGATTTTCTTTCCTGACTCGGACAAGCCGAAACCAAATAAGATGTGCGGTAAATTGCTTGAGTTGTGAAACGCCACAGAGTGAAATCCCACACACCTAACCCATTGCGTAATGACTACTTAGTAAAAATGTTGGAAATTTTCTTGCACAAAAAAACAAAAATTCCACGGGTAAAGTACTAATGTCGTGTCAACTTTAACTTGTCGTATAACCATTTGTAGGGACATCAATTCTCGGTGAACAAATGCGATATTGATGTTTTTATCCACTACATTCACCAGTGAGTGATATTTGTCATATTCCATATTCAAAACCAGAGAAACAGGTTTTTCTGGTCAACCTATTTAGGGCATAAATATCACATATT
>JAHIZN010000127.1 GCA_018814245.1 bacterium | reverse complement strand
TTAAAAAAATAAAGCAAGATAAGACAAATGTATTGATCAAAATAGAGTTCCCTGTTATGATGGTCTTTAATCGAATGAAAGCGTTCAAGTAGAGGAATAAACTTATGAATAAGCTTAACCCCTTGCAGGTCTTTCTCTTGAATAGGGTCTTTTTTATGTCTTTTGCCAGTTTTTATTGAATCATTAGCCATGATTCAAGTATAGCATAAAAAGGAAGAAATGTCTAGAATTTTTTTTCATTTTTTAACACTTTTAATATCAAGGAGTTACAGTGCCTTAACTTAGTACATGCAAGAATCATGCCAAATCATTCCGAACAGTATTGTATCCATCCCCTCTTCCCCTATGGCATAAGAGCCAAAAAGAATGACTTGTTCGGCATTATAATCTTTCTTTAGTCTCCCTGCTACTTTTTTAATCTGAAAAAATATCTCCTTATCCATCATATCCTCTCTAATCAGGCAAAGAATGCCTTTTCTAATTCCCCATTTTTTAAGATATTTGATGGGATATACTGATTATAAGCCACTACACTCTTTCACTGTCTAAATAATTTTATCACAACAATCTATTTTAGTCAACCTATTTTTGCATACTGCAAGAGTAATGGATCAGAGATTGGCAGAAAAAGAGACAACCCAATCTAATTATTTACACCCTTTGCCTTTTCTTCTGTGTCTGAAAAAACATCGGGATCTGAGACAGAGAGATAGGAAAAAGTCGCTTAATTATTGAATGAAAAATTACGATTCACGGTGAACCAACACACAACAAACTAATCAAATCTCCCTATCTCCATCATCTCAATATCCCCCTTTTTTTACACTTTTTCAGTAATTGCTCAATAACCTGTGGATTTTGCAAGCCACAATTAACAATAGGTAGGCGATTACGAGAGAAAGAACCACAAAGGGTGTAAACATCTCAGAGAAAATAATTGCAGCGAAACAGGAGTAATTGCAAATGAGAAAAGCCGTTGACAAGTATTCATCGATAGATTTACACCCTTTGGGGTTACTTCTCTGTATCTGTATTCTTGCTATCTGAGTAGTTCAACCTCCTGAAATTGCCACAGGATATTGAGCAGTTACCTTTTTCAGATGTCTCACCATAAATAAGCTATTTTCAGACACCACCGAGAATTGCTGAGCATTCACAAAAAAACTTGACAAAATTGTATAAATGCTGTATAAATTATACAGTTCATAACTTATTTATGGACAATCACAAGAAGGTTGATTAAATGAAGTTGAACGAAATCAAGAACAAGGCAAAAGGGCTGGAGATAACCCCAGGAAAGATGAAAAAAGAAAACCTTATCAGGGAGATTCAGAGAGAAGAAGGCAATTTTGAATGTTTTGGAATGGCTGTAAATAATGAGTGCGATCAAGAAGTTTGCTGCTGGAGAGAGGATTGTTTGAAATAAGAAAACTGTTCAGCCTGTGCGGTTGCGGCTTAATACCACAACCGCACATGTGAATAATCCTTATGAATCCTGCGAGCCTTGCATTCTATTTCAACACTGCCTGAGCCGCAGCAAGCCTCGCAATCGGCACACGATACGGGGAGCAGCTGACATAATTCAAACCAATCATATGGCAGAACTCTATGGAGCTTGGGTTGCCGCCATGCTCGCCGCATATCCCTACCTTGAGATCAGGCTTTATTGAACGACCCTTTTCCGTACCTATCTTCACTAATTCCCCAACACCATCCCTGTCTAAGACCTCAAACGGGTTTTTTGCAAGTAGTCCTGTTTCCACATAATGATCAAGGAATTTACCCTCTGCATCATCCCGGGAAAAACCAAAGGTTGTCTGGGTTAGATCATTTGTTCCAAAGGAAAAGAACTCTGCCTCCGCGACTATCTTGTCAGCAGTAATTGCCGCCCTTGGCAGCTCAATCATTGTCCCTATCAGGTAATCAACCCGTATTCCCTTTTCCTCAAACACCTCTTCTGCTGTTTTTTGAATCAACTCTTTCTGCGTCTTAAGCTCTGCAACCGTACTAACCAATGGAACCATTATCTCTGGAAGAACCTTGAGTCCATCTTTAGTCAGGTCGCAGGCAGCCTGAATGATTGCCCTTGCCTGCATCTCCGTAATCTCAGGATAGGATATTCCGAGTCGGCATCCTCGCAAGCCAAGCATAGGGTTTAATTCCCGTAGGTTTTCAACCTTATGCAGCAGTTTTTTCTTCTCTGCAAGCTTTTTCGTATCCTCATCAGTAACATTCTGTTTGGTTGTTTCTATAACCCCATAAAGACCTGACTCTCGTAGCCGCAGGGACTTGTTCTCGCTAGTAATCTCAAGTCTGGTTATTTCCACCAATAGATCCTCATATTTTGGCAAAAACTCATGGAGCGGCGGATCGAGCAGCCTGATGGTAACAGGCAGTCCCTCCATGGCTTTCAGCATCTCATAGAAATCACCCCGTTGCATGGGCAGGAGTTTATCCAGAGCCTTTCTTCTTTCCACCTCATTTTCAGCCAGGATCATCTCCTGCATAATGGGCAATCTATCCTCAGCAAAGAACATATGCTCTGTACGGCATAAACCTATTCCCTCAGCACCAAACTCCCTTGCCTTTCTGGAGGCTTCAGGATCATCTGCATTTGCCCGGATGCGGAGCTTGCGAATCCCATCTGCCCAGCCGAGCAGTGTTATGCCCTCCGGGGTCATTTCTGCCTCAATGGTTGGTGCCTTACCAAGGATAACCTTGCCACTTGAGCCATCAATGGTGATAATATCTCCCTCAAGAATAACATGGTTGCCAACCGTAAACCGCTTATTCGCCTCATCTACCCTTATTGCCTCACACCCGGCAACGCAGGATTTCCCCATACCACGAGCAACAACCGCAGCATGTGAGGTCATACCGCCATGAGCGGTTAATATTCCCATAGCAACAGCCATGCCATGAATATCATCAGGAGATGTCTCCTTTCTGACTAAAATAACCTTTTTCCCTTGTTCTGCCCAGCTGCAGGCATCATCAGCAGAGAATACAACCGAGCCTGAGACTGCCCCTGGCGAGGCATTCAGCCCGGCAGCCATCACCTCTATCTTTGCCCTTGGGTCAATATGCGGATGAAGGAGTTGGTCAAGCTGAGCCGGGTCTACCCTTAATAATGCCTGCTCTTTGGTAATAAGCCCCTCTTCAACCATGTCTACAGCTACCTTTATGGCAGCAGCAGCTGTCCGTTTTCCTGTTCTGGTCTGAAGCATGAAAAGCCTTTTGTTTTCAATGGTAAACTCAATGTCCTGCATATCTTTATAGTGATTTTCAAGGGTGTTGTAGATGTCTGTTAATTGAGCATATGCCTCTGGCATTTCATCATTAAGATACATAATGGGTCTTGGTGTTCTGATGCCAGCCACCACATCCTCACCCTGGGCATTTGTCAGATATTCGCCATAAAAAACCCTTTCACCTGTAGAAGGGTTGCGGGTAAAAGCAACACCAGTGGCACAATCCTCACCCATATTCCCAAAGACCATGGTCTGAACATTCACTGCTGTACCAAGACTATCAGGGATATCATACAGCTTGCGATAGGTTACGGCTCGCGGGCTGTCCCATGATTCAAAAACAGCATCAATAGCCATCTTTAATTGCTGCCTCGGATCTTGAGGAAAGTCAATCCGCTCCACCTCACGAAGCATCCGAAGATACCGGGCAACCACATTCCTCAACGCCTCTGTTGAAAGCTCATTATCTAATGTTACGCCCTCATCATGCTTCACCTCATCTAAGATAAACTCAAAATCGCTGTGTTTTACGCCAAGAACCACATTGGAAAACATCTGGATAAACCTTCGATAGGCATCATGGGCAAACCTTTCGTTATTTGTTTTAATGGCTAATCCCTTTACTGTTTCATTGTTTAAGCCAAGATTAAGAACCGTATCCATCATCCCGGGCATAGAGATCTTTGCCCCGGAACGAACCGAAACTAAGAGCGGGTCATGGTGGTCACCAAGCTTTTTACCCATAAGATCTTCTAATTTTTTAAGATTTTCATTCATCTGTTCCTGTAACCCATCCGGATACTGTTTATTATTTTTATAATAATAGATACATGCCTCAGTAGTAATACTAAACCCTGGTGGAACAGGGATGCCGATATTGGTCATTTCAGCCAACCCTGCACCCTTTCCGCCTAATAAATACTTCATTGTTCCTGTGCCCTCTGCCTTACCTTTGCCAAAAAAATATACCAATTTGCTCATACTCATACCTCAAAACCTCCTTAATTAATCTCGAATTGCGAATCGCGAATCTGCAGAAAGGGAACAGATTCGAGATTCGAGATTCTGCCCTGTTCTTCCGATTCGCAATTCGAGATTCGAGATTCGCAATTCACTCCACTGCTACCACCCTTCTTGCCCCAAGGTATCTTTGATGATAATAGGATGAATCCAGCGAATCAATCCTTACCCCCCCGCTGCGATAGGATGACGAATGGATGAATCTATCCCCTCCAATATAAATGCCTACATGAGATGGGTAAGAGGCATAGGTAGCAAAAAATACCAGATCCCCTTCCCTCAACTCTGTTACAGGAAAGCCTTTACCCCATTGCTCCCTTGCTGACCTTGGAAGCGTTATCCCAAAACTACCAAAGGTTCTTTTTACAAAGCCTGAACAATCCGTAGCCTCATCCCCAATCTCGCCCCCGGATTTATAGGGAAGATACAGATACCTTTTGGCTGCATCAACTATTTGGGTCGCAATAGCATTCGGATTCTCTGAAAACTGGATGTCTGTTGTTGCGGCAGAATCCATACTATCTGGACATTTTTCTTCAACCATCTGGGGTGTTGCCTCTACCAAAGGTAGTACCTCTGCCAGAGAGCCTCCCCCCTCATTCTCTTGAGATTTTGCCTCCTGACAGGACGGCATGGATGCGGGAATGACTAACACCTGAGCCACCTCTATCGTATTATCAGATAAATGGTTGAGACTTCTCAGCTCTTTTACCGTACAACCATTCCGTCTGGCAATAGAAAAAAGTGTGTCACCCTTTTTCACAACATAGCTTTCTTTAGAATGCAGGGTTTGGGATTTGGTTGTCTTCTGAACAATACCTGCCGACTGTTGACTGCCTTCTGTATTCTGACTCCTGAATTCTGAATTCTGTCTTCTGCTTCCTGCCTCCTGCTTATCAGGGTAGACACAGTGGTCTGCTCCTACTGATTGCCGATTGCCGACTTCTTCCTTCTTCCTGCCTTCTTCTTTTTGAAATGCCTGCTTTTGGACACAAAGCTGCTGCCCCTTACAGATCAGATTTCCGCTTAATCCGTTAATTTGCCGCAGTTCTTCTACAGACAGTCCATATTTTTTGGCTATACGCCAGAGGGTTTCATCATTGCTTACTGTATGGTAAAGTACGCCCCATGAAATTGTTGGGAAAAAGATAAGTATTCCCGCAAGAATATTGATAGTTAATCTTTTTGACATATTCCTGCCCTCCATGAAGTTTTCCTGAAAGCTGACAAATACACAATTACATAGTATACACTATGAATATCGGTTATGTCAAGAAAAATCTGAAGATCCTGAAACTCCGACATAAGGACAGTAATTCTAAATAGGTCATAACACTTACTCTACCAAGGGGTTGGGAATAATCTCAATATATTTTCCAAAAAGTTATATAGAATGCATTCCCTTGTAATGTATGCAATCATATATGTTA
>JAHIZN010000126.1 GCA_018814245.1 bacterium | reverse complement strand
TGTGATATTTATGCCCTAAATAGGTTGACCAGAAAAACCTGTTTCTCTGGTTTTGAATATGGAATATGACAAATATCACTCACTGGTGAATGTAGTGGATAAAAACATCAATATCGCATTTGTTCACCGAGAATTGCTGTTGTATTAACCCATCATCAGTTCCCAGCCAGAGATAATCTCCATCAATGCCTATACTTTTAATTTTATTACTTGGTAATTGGCTATTTTGCAGAGTAAATATAGCCCATGTACCAGAAGTTTTATCATATCTGGCTAATCCTCCTCTCTCAACTGCAGATGTACTTATTCCCACCCAAACATAGTTTTCATCTGCGGCTATTGATGTTACTTTATTGTTCAGAAAAGGTGTATTCGTAGTCGTAAAAGTCGCCCAGATATTATTTAACTTATCATATCTAATCAAGCCATAATTTGTTCCAACCCAGACATAATTATCATCTGATAATATGTCTGTAATTTTAGCCGTTGCTGTCCCAATAATTTCAATAGGGAATATGGTTAATGAACCTGTAATTTTATCATATCGGCCCATGGTATAACTCTCGCCTTCATACCAGTATTTCCCATTCCATATACTTAACCAAACATAATCATTATCTACATTAATTTTAGTTACATTTAATCCTGACAAGGTATCTTCTTTGATTATCTTATTGTTTCTTTCATCATACTTATTTACCCCTTTATCTGTAGCAATCCATATAAATTCCGCATCCTTTGCCACTGAGTTGACATTATTACTTAAAAGCCCATCTGCCATGGAAAATGTCTCCCATTTAGTGGATTTGTCATATCTAATCGGTCCTATTCGGGTAGTCAACCAAAGAGAATTTTCATCAGCAGCAATGAATAAATCTTGATACTTTATTGCCTGCCCGAGGTTCTCAGGGATAGCAATCTCTTGCCAATTCCCTGTTTTCTTATCATATTGCCGAATACCATCATGTGTCCCTACCCAGACATAATCTTTATCGACACTTATCGAATCCAGCGAAATATTATACTCTCCCTGGTTCTTAAATGTCCATTCCTGCTGAGTTCCATCCGTTATATTATGTTTTAGTAATTTACACCTCTCATCAATTACCCAAATATAATCTCCATCCACTGCCATCTTGCCGGTTACCGAAATAGTTTTACTGCCTAATATTTGTGTTTCAGTATTATACCTGCATACAGGCACACCTTTATACCAGGCATACTCTCTCTCAAAAACTAATTCCCCGGCAGGTGGTGTCCAAGTTCCCCAGATATTATTTGATTTATCATATCTACAATTACAAATAGTCCAACTATACCCGTAATTACCACTAAACCAGATATACCTGTCATCTACTGCTATCACATTTACATTGCATGTTGGTAATACCCCTGTATTACCTTTAGTAAATCTTTTAAGGCTACCTGTCTGTTTATCGTATTTAGTTAGGCCATCATAATGTCCAAACCAAACCGCATCCTCATCTACTCCTATTGAATTTACCTCCCAGCTTTTTAATCCATCTGGCGGAGTAAGGGTTGTCCATGAGCCTGTGCTCTTTTGATACCGGGCAACCCCAGATCTACCGCCATACCAGATATAATCGCCATCCTTGCCTATTGCTTTCATATCTTCACCAATACCGGTATAAGCAGTCCAAGCCTCATTTTCCTTAAATATCTTTAGATGCAGCGTACCATCCTGTACCCTTGGGGTTATGGTTATTGAACCAAAAATATGCTCATCTGTCGTATATTTTTGCTTTGTGGTCATAATATTCAATACAGGCTTTATACCTGAAACACTAATTGTTTTATTAAATATCCCGTGCCTCTCCTCATTCCAAAGATAACAATATGCACTCTCACACTTTACCTCTAATGAATATGTGCCTTCTAATGCTTGATCGGGTAGTTGGAAACCTTGTTCGATCATATCATCAACTTTCAGGCTAAGTCCACTCTTTTTTTCGCAACATAATATTCCTGCCTGAGACATGATGGTTAATGCATAATCAAAGGTAGTATCCACACCGCCTGTATTCTTTATCGAAACAGTTCCTCTATCTCCTTGTTGGTACGAAAGCTTAGGTAAGTTAAATTCTAATTTTGCCGTAGGGATAGCAAAATCAAATTCATTGATTATCGGATTTACTTCACCAATACTTACTATAAGCTTGTGTACTCCAGGGGTAGCCGTTGATGGAATGGAAATATTCAGGGGAATATCAATATTAGAATCTGCTGGAATTAATTTTTTGGTCAGGGTTTCCTTGTAACCAAACCCATCTATGTCCATTCTTGGTTCCGCCACTATTTCTGCATTACCAGTGTTTATAATCGTTAATGTCCCTTTAAGTGTTTCTCTTGCCTTGTAACTGGGTTTATCAAACAGACAATTTATCAATGGGCTGTAGGTAATTCTCTGCTTGCCTGATAGACATTTGCCATCATAACTTAAGCTATATTCCAATTGATACACACCAAAAGACAGGTTGCCCAGCGGTACCTTAAAGCCTTGGGTAATAGAGCCAGCCATAGGAATAGTCCCAAATGTAGATGTCCCTGATACCCAGATAACTGAATTGTCCGGTGCCCTTAGTGATGCACTCAAGCTGCCAGACTCAATTCTGGTTAAGCCTGTATTATTTATCTTAAACAAGGTAGTGGCAGTAGAATGAGAGATTAACGCAGGTGGTAACTCTAAACTAATTCCAGCTTGCGGAAATGGTATTTGGAAAGATGTCATGCTTTTACCAATAATATTTCCTTTCCTATCGCCCTCTGCTGCGATAATATAATTCCCTCGTATGGAGTCAGCAGGAAGCAAGGTCTCGAAATTTATAGTAGCAGAACCTTCAGGGGTAATAGTTAAAGCTGTTGTTGTAGCAAAAATAACCGCATTGTCAGGATTGAATATCATTAGATTTGCAGAAAACCCATGTTCGACTCAATACTGTTCGGAATGATTTGGCATGATTCTTGCTTGTACTAACTTTAATTAATTAGAGCACTGTAACTCCTTGATATTAAAAGTGTTAAAAAATGAAAAAAATTCTAGACATTTCTTCCTTTTTATGCTATACTTGAATCATGG
>JAHIZN010000125.1 GCA_018814245.1 bacterium | reverse complement strand
TATCAACAAGAAGTTTGGGATAAACTCGGTTCTCCTTCCCTTCGAGGCAAGCCCTAACTACCAGAAGATGTCCAAACTTTTCAACTTTGTATATCTTCACAACATCACCGCTAAATCTTCTGGAACCTTCCCTGTATATTCAATAGCACAATTCTTTGGCTTTAATTCCAATAGCTTCTTGTATACCTCATCTTTATCCTTAGAGCGATAGAGGACATCTCCATCTATTATATCAAAATTCTCATCTACATCTCTACAAGTAACCAATACCCATTCATTTTTGTATTTTTTTTCTATCTCTTTTAATTCATCTTACACCTCCATGAACTTAATTAAGCATATCAAAGTTTGGAAGAAAAGTCAACCCTAAAAATCCATCAACCTGTGCAATTAGAAATAGGAAATATATCCACAAATTACACAGATTTCACAGATTAGAGAATATCAAGCGTAATAGTTCACCGCAGAGACGCAGAGGCACAGAGAATGGAAACTAATCGGATCACAAAAAAGATAATTGATGCAACCATTGAAATACATAAGACACTTGGCCCAGTTCTTCGTATGACCAATAAACTTCAAGTTTTTCTCTGTGTCTCTGCGCCTCTGCGGTTAGCTGAACTGTTACAAAATAACTATTGTTGCGAAATATAGTTTACCATAAAAATTAATCTATTGTCAATAACTTTTTCAAAATTATTCCAGACAAATAGAATTTGAGACACAATATGTTGTGGTATATTATGCTATCTGAATACAATATATAGTAGCTGATAGCTGACGGCTGAACGATTATCAACCTACACACGCCCTGCTTATACGAATCAGATCATAGCTTATCTCACCATTCAGAGAGTCAAATATTGGTTTAAGTCTATCCACACCAACCTTATCTGCTGCCTCGAGAATTAGATGAAATGTTTTTTCATCTACCCATGGGGCAGGAGAGGTTAGTTTTTCCTGCCTGATATATTCCTCAAGATAGCCAAATACAGTGGATGTTGCACGATCAAGTTTATCAGCTGCCTCATTAACAGAGCAGCCTTGACTGAATAATTCAAAAGCGAGTGGTTTGACTCCACTTAGAGAGGAATTCCCTGATGCTTTTGTGATAACTGGTGCGGGCATTGTATCCATTTCAATGGAGTTTGTGGTGCAATAATCAACTATTGCCTTAACGAAAATATCCCCATAAATTTCCCACTTCTTTTGCCCAACACCATTTACATTAAGAAATTCCTTGAGATTAGACGGTCTTCGCATGGCCATGTCCTTCAGGGCAGAATCGCCAAAGACTATGTATGCCGGAACATTTTGTTCCTCAGCCAGATTTCTTCGCAATACCCTTAAGGTGTTGAACAATCCATTATCCACACCTTCCCATGTAGCTATCTGTGGTAGAGATCGTTCGGGATGTATTTTTAATGGTTTTGTTAATCGTGGGGTTTCATTGTTTTTGATTACACACCACCCCTTTTCTGAAACACTGATGGTTTTATATTCGTCATCCCTTTTGAGGTATCCTTGCATAACAAGTTGTTCTATCCATATCCGAATGTTTTGTTTTCCCTCTGAAGTAAGGATGCCCCATGTGCTTAGTTTATCGTGGCTTGCCTGTAAAATTCGTTGATCTCTTGAGCCGGTCAAAACTCGTCCGATATAAGCTGAACCAAATGAAGAAGCACCTTTATCCGAGTTTTTCAGTCTTACAACACATGAGATAATCTTTTGGGCAATTACAATAGAATCAATCATCAGCTCTGGTTCTTCCAGACACGCATCACAAGCCCCACAGTTCTGTGTATCAAGCCTTTGACCAAAGTATGTCAGAATAGCCCTGTGCCGGCAAGTGGTATCAATGCAAAAATTGTACATATCATTAAGCTTATTTAAGGCAATCTTTCCAGTTTCAGAATCACTATCACCCATAATCCTTTGCCATGCCATCAGATCAGAATATGAAAAAAACAGACAACATTCAGATTCAAGCCCATCCCGACCAGCCCTGCCAGTCTCTTGCTGATAATGTTCAAGCGATTTGGGCATACCGGCGTGGATGACATATCGAACATTTGATTTATCAATTCCCATCCCAAAGGCAACCGTTGCCACAATCACATCAACCCTGTCATTAATAAACGCTTCCTGATTTTCCCTGCGGGCTTGATCCATCATTCCGGCATGATACGGCAAAGCCTTGTATCCCTTTTGATTTAACCTTGAGCAAAGGTTGTCAACATCTGTCCGCCTGATGCAATAGATAATCCCGGATTCTGAATTATGGTTTGTAATCACAGAGCATATCTGATCAAATACATTATCACGGTGCTTTATCCTGTAAGTAAGATTTGGACGATCAAAAGAGCCTGTAAGTATCTTTGGGGAGATTAAATTCAATTCTTTGCAAATATCATGACAAACAAGCTCGGTTGCGGTGGCTGTATATGAGTGGATATTGATATTTGGAAACACTTCCTTTAATGTCTTCAGTTCACGGTATTCAGGACGGAAATCATGTCCCCACATGCTGATGCAATGAGCCTCGTCCACGGCAATAAAGGATAATTTTGTTTGTTTAAGCAGCTCGATAAAGCTATCCATGACTAATCGTTCTGGTGCAATGTACAGGATTTTGATCCTATCCTGTCTGATGTCTGCAAGGCAGGAGCGATGTTCTTCAGAAGACATGCTGCTGTTAATAAATGCAGCAGGAACACCTGCATTCTTAAGAGAATCAACCTGATCCTTCATCAATGAGATAAGAGGAGATACTACCAGAGCCATACCAGACATACACATAGCCGGCACCTGAAAACACAGCGATTTTCCGCCGCCTGTCGGCAGTATGACAACAGAATCCCGCAAGGTCAACACGCATTCCATAGCCTCCTTTTGCCATGGAAGGAATTCGTCATAACCCCAATATTGTCTTAAAACCCTGTATAAAATCTCATTATCACAATTAATCACGATAGATACCTCTCCTTGTTATGTCATAATGCCTTGCAAAAGCTGAAAGCTGACTGCTGAACGATTACAATATAACAAATTGTTTAAGTGTTGTCAAGTCTTTTTTGGGTAGGTTCAAAACTGTTCGGCAGGCTGTTACGGCAATTCTTATTTTTTGCACGCAAAGGTCGCAAAGTTTGTAACCGTTCAGGTAGTGTAGGAAAAGGAGATGTGGGGGATTATGGAGGAGATAAGGAGATATAGGGATTAGAAAAATATGAGGATAATACAACTTATCCCCTTAGGAATGATAACCCT
>JAHIZN010000124.1 GCA_018814245.1 bacterium | reverse complement strand
CCATCAGCCATCAGCCATCAGCCATCAGCCATCAGCCATCAGCCATCAGCCATCAGCCATCAGCCATCAGCCATCAGCCATCAGCCAGAGGTAGTTCTATTGTAGGGATAGGGCTCATTTCTGTCCAAAAACGATTGTCTCTTGCTAACACATCTCGCACTAATTCACCTCTCATCTTTTGCTTTCTATCCCTTTTGCTTATTTTATCCAGCAAGTCTGCAATAGCATATGAGCCGGCATCTTTACTTCAGGGGACAGTAGTCTTTCAGGCTACTCCTATCTTGGGAGCTTGTATTTGCCTTAATTGGAACGACCTACCGAATGAAGAATATTATTCACTCCAAAAAAATGGCGATCTTATAGCCTTTAATGACTATAGCTGCTTTTTAACTGCCTATGGTTAAATAATGGCAAGACAATTAAAATGCTTATTGCTAATCATCTCGTTTTCTCACGCCTTTTGAATCCATACTCGCTAAGTTCACAAATTGCGTTTTTTGTACTTGACGATGTCATCCCGAGGAGTACTCGACATTTTGTCATCCCGAAGGAGTACTCGACTGAGGGATCTTTCTCCCACAAGGCAAAAGATTTCTCACAGTAATTCGAAATGACAGAGAGGGATTGCAAATAAACGGGTGCTGTTCCAATTTAACCGAAGCAAAGGAATCACAGATTGTGAGCTTGTTGAGTATAATTAAAGGATATGGGAAATAGAAATAATAACAAGGAACAAAAAGGAGTAATAAGATGAAACATAACATTATGTATGGTTTGCTTGCAGTGATGTTTTTTACACTATCTGGTTGTGCAACACTACCTAGTCCAGAAGCAATGAAGGCGGATATATCGGGTTACGAGTTGCCGAAAATGCCAGAAGCCGGAAAGGCAATTGTATATGTTGTTCGTCCTTCATTTGTGGGAACACTTATTAAATTTGGTGTATTCGTAGATGATAAAGAAGTGTCTTCTGAGATGGGATATACCAAAGGTGTTCAATACATATATTTCAATCTATTGCCTGGTGAACACCAAATACTTTCAAAAGCCGAAAATTGGGCATCAATCAATGTGATCGCAAAAGCAGGCGATATCCTATTTATTCAGCAAGAACCGAAAATGGGAGTACTAATTGCCCGTAATGAACTGAGAGTGCCACAGGAATATTAAGGAAAATATCGCGTTAAGCATTTAACTATGGGTACTATCATAAAAGTGGATAAATAATGTGTTTATATCCACAAGATAATGCTTAATCTGTTGCTGGGAGCCTTGCCAAAAAATAGGTGAGGCTCTGCTCCCATAAGCGAAACAAAGAGACAGGAGGAAAATTGTAATGTACATAATCGCAGCGTTTCTGCCCCCAGTTTACTTTTTTATTAAGAAACAGCCGATAGCTGGGGTTGTTCACTCAATCATCTGTTTCATCTCAATTATCTTGGTGATCACTACCATAGGTGTGGTTGTTGGCATTTCCTTATGGTTCATCTCTACGGTTTGTGCCGTTTGGGATATGCATAAACGAATAGTTGAGAAGCAAGCGGCCATCATGACATAAAATCGGTCACACTCTCGACAAGTTCATAGGTTGCGTTTTTTCTTTCATTTTAGAGTGTATTACCTTGGCAATAATACATGTGGTGTGATTAAGAAGCTACATCATTCCATGCCAATGCAGCATAGATAGCCAAAAGGGAGGTGATAAATCAAATATGGCAGAATCAGAGGACACAGTGCTCTTCGACAGGCTGTGAATATTTTAATGAGGAGGAAGTAAAAAGAATGAAAAAGTTGATTATTGTAGGATTAGTAGTGAGTTTAGCAATGGGGATAGCAAATATGGCTTTTGCACAAGAAGAAAAGAATCCGACTACAGCTGTGCTTTGGTCTCTTCTCGTCACTGGCGGAGGTCAGATTTACAACAAAGAAACAATCAAAGGGATACTGATGTTGGGTGGAACGGTTGTTTGCGCTGCCACAATGTTTAAAGAAGAGACCACACGAGATACATATAGTTGGGGCTATATTGACACAACGACGACAAATATACAGGTTCCCCAACTAATAGCTATCCTTGGGCTCAAGATATGGAGCATGGTAGATGCTTACCAAGTAGCAAACAAGTTTAATGACAATTTGGAACAGTCTCATAGGGTTAGCCTTCTTCTTGATGAGAAGAAAGCAATCTTAGCCTATAAATGCAGCTTCTGAGAAGAAGCTGCAAGTCGAAAGATTAATGGCTAAAAAGATGGCTCTTTGTCAGTTTTGCAGAGTGAGATAGGGATAATTTAATGGAAAAAAGGTTTGCATTCTTTACCCTCCGTTTTATCCCTGAATATACTAATCGCAGGGAACAGGTATGACCTGTTCCCTGCTTAATGAATAGAATTTACCATGTGAGGTAATGTATGATTTTGTTGATTTAGTCCTTTTTTCGTCATTCCTGCGGAAGATCGTTAGTAAATCTAAATCAACGGAGTCATGTATAAGCAGAACTTTGAAGGGACAGAAAGGTCATATCGAAAATTATACGAGGAGGAAGTAAAAGATGAAAAGGATTATAAGAGATGGACAAAAGATTTGTGCTATTGCTTTGGCAGTGATGATGTTTGTAGCCACATTTGCCTATGCGGCAGAGATGGTCTACTTAAAAGAAGGGATAATTTGGCTAAAGAATGGGAGTATGGTTAAAGGTGAGATTATTGCGGTTGCACCTGGTAAATCGTACACAATACAGACAAAGGAGACGAATAAGAAAACATTCGTCTATAAAGTAGAGGAGATAGAAAAGATCCAAATTGGGATAGCTAAGACTGGAGTTGTAGAGGAAGAGGAGGAGATGCTGGTAGATATAACCAATCTGCCAATAGAGATTGTCTACCTGACGGATGGAAGTAAGATAAACGGAAAGATATTTGAAGTAACACTCGGAAAATCCTATAAAATCAAGACTACAGATGCTATTTCTGTTTATCCTGTAGAAAAGATAGAGAAGATTAAATCTGCAGCGAGTGAGAGATCTGAAGAGGTAGTTTGTTTGAAGGACGGAAGCACAATACATGGTCGGATAATTGAAACTATGATTGGTAGTAATTCTTATAAGATAAGGACAACAGATGATAGTGTCTTCGTTGTTGCGATGGAGAGAATAGAGAAGATAGAGAGGGTAAGGGGAGGGAAACTAATACCGCCAGAAAAAAGAGCAGAAACAACACCATCTGGGAGCATAACAACCTCGATTGGTGGCGGAATTGATTCTTTCGGCATGAACGATGTGAACGGAGATGTGGAAGGAATTGGTAACGGCGTGACAGGTGATTTGCGATTTATGGGAAAAAAGTGTGGGATTCAGTTTGAGGTAGGAAGCAAGAAATATGAAGGGGATAATAATAGTGGTCGTAAAGAGACAAATAAATGCTCCTCATATGGAGTGACTGCACTGTTATCAGGTAAGGTTTCGCCAAAAACTCTCTTTTATGGGGGATTTGGTGTCAGCCAGTATAGTTGGGATAACTTGGAGGAAACACCGTGGATATATCAAGGCTCTTTTTCTGCTGCGGGACAACTTGCATCGTATAACGCATATATAAGAAATCCCAAGATGCAAGAGAACGGTTATGGGTATCATCTATGTGGTGGGGCAGAATGTGCTATTAGTAAAAACCTCTCTTTCTGGGGAGAGATAAGGCAAATTATAGGCACAATTGAGAATCCGACATACATCTGGGATCTGAAGGCGACAAATAGTTATGGGAACACAGTAGAGACTGGTGTATTGACAATAACTGGAGACGATTGGGATTATGGGCATACAGATGTTAGGGCAGGATTGAGGTTCTCATTTTAATTGCCTTCTATTTCTCTTAAAAACAGACCTCGTAATTTAGTTTTAGCCAAAGATGATAACCTGCTACATTACAACGGGGTGTAATGATTGTAAGTTAAGCATTGTAGGCAAGTTTGTAGTGCGAAAGTTTGCTACCGCTTTGGAATGTAAAAGCGGTAGTTTCTCTAAAAGTGGTGACAAGCCACCTCGCACTCCATACAACTTTCAAATTCATGGGGGAAACCGAGGGAAAAGGAAGAAAGGGGACAATTTATGTAACACTAATAGAAGGTCTTAATTGCAACAAAAATATTGACAAAGTCATCCGTAAACTGTCCCCTTTCTTTTCCCTTTCTTTTCTTCAAGAGAAGAGCATCTCTGGCAGGTCGCAGCTACAAAGATTCCCACACACAACAATCGATCACATGTAATTGTTCAATAATCTGTGGATGTTGCAAGCTACGAAGATTGCCATGTTGTAGAGACGCAAAATTTTGCGTCTCTACTTTCACAATTGCGAGCGAAAAAAGGAAAGAACCACAAATGGTGTAAATATCGGTGGTGTTTCCCTTTTCTCCATTATCTCCCTATCTCTCTATTCTCTATTCTCTATTCTCT
>JAHIZN010000123.1 GCA_018814245.1 bacterium | reverse complement strand
CTTTGTGATTCTTTCTCTGTAAACAAGATTGACATGATTTGGTCTTGAGCATGACCCCAAGAAAAGTCGATTAATAATTGAATTGAAAATTACGATTCACGGTGAACCAGCACACTTTCACAACAGCCTTCCTTCAAATATTGATCCACAACCTACACATTTGCATCCTTGAGTAGCTTGATCAATTCATCAATATCAATGGGTTTTTTGAGATACGCATAAACAAGCAGTCGCTTTTCATCCTTAAGCATCTCAAGCAAGCCATAATCTGTCATGACAATAACCACAATATCAGGGTATAATTTCTTTGCCTCTTCTAATATACTTATGCCGTTTATTCCAGCCGACTGGAGATTCAATAAGACACAATGGTAATATTTATCCTGCAGCTTGGCAAGTGCCTCATCGCTATCTTTTGCAGTGCAAATATGATAACCCTTTTCAGTAAGTGCCGTACTTATTTCCTCCCTTGTTTTGTTATCACCATTAACAATCAAGATTACCTTTTTGTTTTCGTTGATGACTTTTTGTATTAATTCTATCACCTTTTTCAAGTCAAATGGTTTATGAATGCAGGCATATGCCCCTTGATCAAGTGCCTCTTCAATCAAATCCTCTACAGCAAACCCGGTCATCATGACTACCTTTACTGTTGGGTTGATTTTCTTAATCTTAATAAAAGTTTCCACACCATTCATCTCTGGCAACCTAATATCCATCATGATAAGATCATAATTAGTGTTCTTTATCTCTTCAATAGCTTGATACCCATCTGACACTGATACAATCTGATGTCCTTCAAGTTTAAGTATTGCCCCCAATATCTCGGCTAAGTCTCTTTCATCGTCAACAATCAATATTTTGGCCATTCTTGCATCCTCCTTTCTTATTCTGACTCCTGAATTCTGTATTTATTCTAATGTCGTGTCAACTGTTAATTGTCGCATAGTTAATTATGTATGGACAGAGCCTGCCCCCTGCATTCGCCTCATCCTTACCCACAAGTCCAACCACCATTAATTCAGCAATTCAACAATTCAGCAATTCCGCAATTTAACAATTGACAATTGCTGAATTGTTAATCATTTTGTGGTACATGCTTCTGTTGTTTTGCAGCATTTCCCATCAGAATTCCGTCCCCAAAAAGATGTGGGTAATGATAATGACCTGCCAGAGGTGCTCTCCTCTTGTGGTCGCTTATTGGTGGCAGCTATCTATCCGTCTATCTTATCCCATCCAATCGGCTCATTCTCCGCAATATTCACCCTTGCTTTTCTGCCAACGATTAGATCAATATGAGCTGGCAAGATACCAATGGCTGGTCTTTTCATACATATGATCTCTGGCGTAATTACCTCTCCCTGAGCAATATCCCTTTTAGCAGTAATCCCTTTTCTGACTTGCTGGCGGGCTGTTATCTCAGAGAGAGCAGGGAATTTTTGTGGCTTTCCAAGACATTGTTCTGCCTCTCGTATCTTTTGAACCAATTTTTTTAGTTGTGCTAGCTCAATGGATGCTTTATGGTCAGGACCAGGAAGGGCTGTGCTCAAGGTAAAATGCTTTTCAATTACCCTTGCCCCAAGAGTAGCAGCAATAACAGCTGCGGTTGTTCCGAGGGTGTGATCCGAATAGCCAACCAATAACCCAAAGGCATAATATAGGCTCTGGATAACCCTCAGGTTTGCATCTTCAGGTGAGCAAGGATAGCTTGTTGTGCATTGCAAAAGGATGAGTTTAGGATTTTCTCTTAAGATTATCTCAATAGACTCGGCGATTTCTTCTATGTTTGCCATTCCGCATGAAAGCAAGACAGGTTTTTTCTTTTTAGCAATGTGTTTTAAGAGAGGGTGATTGGTTAGTTCCCCGGATGGGATCTTAAAGGCAGGCATTCCCATTTCTTCAAGCATATCAGCTTGTTCCTCATCAAAGGGCGTTGAAAGAAAGGAAATACCTGTTTCTTCTGCGTATTCTGAAAGCATAAGATGAGCTTCGCGGGATAGCTCCAGTTCTCGAAGCATCTGAAAGACACCTTGCGGAACAGCATTGGATAGTAAATTTTTTGCAGTAAAACTTTGAAACTTTACAGCATCACACCCTGCTTCTTTTGCTGCCTCAATCATTTGCTTGGCTCTCTCTAACGAACCATTATGATTAACCCCTGCTTCGGCAATGATGAATATCGGGGCATTTTCGCCAATAATCTTATTTCCGAGGGCTATTTGTGGTAATGGCATCACTTATGTGTTTCCTTTGATAGCAGATGAGACAGAGGGCAGGCACAGGGGACTGCCCCTACTGTCGTGTCAACTGTTAATTGTCGCAGTTATATGGACAAGGTGAAAGGTGTTGCCTCCCCTGTCTCTGCCCCACCAATAAGCGACCACAAGAGGAGAGCACCTCTGGCAGGTCGCAGCTACAAAGATTCCCAACAATCGATTACAATGTAGCTGCAGGGCTTGTCCCTGCTTAACGGACATCCACAAAGAGGGAGCCTCTCTGGCAGGGATGTCCCTATAAATTGTTATGCGTCAAATTAAGGTTGACACGACACTACTGTAATCCCTAAATTCCCAATACATCCATCATATTATATAGTCCTGGTGAGGCATTGGCCGCAAACCTTGCCGCTCGCAAGGCACCAGAGGCAAAGGTATTCCTGTTCTGAACGCGATGGGTTATCTCTAATCGTTCTCCATCTCCGATAAACATAGCTGTATGCTCACCAATAATATCCCCACCCCTTATAGCAAATATTCCAATTTCCTCAGGCTTTCTTGGTCCATGTGAGCCTTGCCTGCCATACACAGCCACTTTGTCCAAGTCCCTTTCCAGAGCTTCGGCAATCACCCCGGCTATTTTCAGGGCAGAGCCTGAAGGGGCATCAACCTTTTTATGATGATGTGCCTCAAGTATTTCCACCTCATATTCATTGCCAAGGGCTTTAGCTGCCAAAGCTGCCAACTTGAAGAGAAGGTTCATCCCAAGACTCATATTTGCTGCATAAACTATAGGAATAGACTCAGCTGCTTTGGCTAATTTCTCATTTTGGGATTTATTTAGTCCAGTAGTCCCGATAACCATTGGACAGCCAAGAAGGCAGGCTGTTTCAAGATGATTGATTGTTGCCTCTGGTGAGGTAAAATCAATGATTACTGGTAAGGACAAAGAAGAGGGTATCTTTGACGCTTGTGTTTGTTCTGAATCCTGAACCACAGACTCTATGCTTGATTTTAAGATAATGCCATTTCCTATATCTGTACCAAGCAATGCGTGCTCTTTCCGTTCAACACAACCTGCTATCTCAATGTCTTCTGATGCAAGAGACTGTTGGACAATTGCTCTGCCCATTCGTCCCATTGCACCCATAACAATAACCTTTATCACTATAGCCTCCATATGTTTGTTTGTTTGTTTGTTTGTTTATCCACACCATTGTACTGTGCTGCTTCAAACGGAATCATAATTTCCTTCAATTTAAGTTAGCGATTTGGGAGCTTGTTAGCTAATAGCTATTGCAACAAAAAGGGAAAGAGCCACAAAGGGTGTAATCTATAGGAAACATGGTTGTATCTATGAAGT
>JAHIZN010000122.1 GCA_018814245.1 bacterium | reverse complement strand
TTTTTTTTCATTTTTTCTTGGCTCTACTGTCGTGTCAACTGCTAATTGTCGCATAGTTAATTATGTATGGACAGAGCCTGCCACTGCGAATGCAGTGGGTGACAGAGGTGCTGCCTCCCCTGTTTCTGCCCCACCAATAAGCGACCACAAGGGTCGCAGCTACAAAGATTCCCACACACAATAATCGATCACATCGTAGCTGCAGGGTGCCAGGGGTGCTACTCCCTTGTCCCTGCTTAACGAACACCCACAAAAGAAGAGCACCTCTGGCATGGATGTCCCTGTGAATGGTTATGCGTCAAATTAAGGTTGACACGACACTAAGGGGAAAATGAAAAAAGGGGAAAGGAAACCTTCTTAATTTCCTTTCCCCTTTTCTTCTTCTCCTTATCTTACACAAGTTTGTTATGATGAGAATTACTGCTTCTTCTCTACACCATCTCAACATACCCACAAGGACATTCCTCAGCACACTTTTTGCAACCCTGGCAGGTTTCCAGATGGAACTCGTAATGCTGCCCCTTTGGTAGTTTTTTAACCGCATTATCTGAACAATAGCTGTAGCAGTTATCGCAATCAAAGCATTGCCCACAGCTCATACATCTTTTTGCTTCCAAAGCAACCTGCTCCTCAGTAAAGGTCATGGCAACTTCATTGAAGCTATTCACCCGTTCCTCAGCCGTTAAGCCTGTTGACTCAACTCGCGTTAAGGAAGCATAATAATTAAGGTTCATCTTTTCATGCCTGATAATTGATATTGGTTGAGCCTTTTCTGCTGCTTCCTGTGGTTTAAGAAAGGCATCAATTGCCAATGCTGCCTTACGGCCAAGCCCAATAGCCTCGGTTACTAATCCAAGTTGATTGGTCACATCGCCGCCGGCAAAGACATTGGCAGATGTAGTCTGACACCTATCATCAACCGTAATCCATCCCTTTTCATTCTTTAATTCTTCAAGCCCGGTGAATACCGGTGACTGACTGATGGATGGAATGATCATGGTTGCATTTATAGTAAACTCAGAACCCGGAACAGGCACTGGTGTTGCCCTGCCGCTTGAATCTGGTGCCCCAAGCTCCATACGGATACACTTTATACCAGTTGCCTTATTATTATCCTTAATTATCTCTACTGGTGCAGCCAGAAATTCAAACCCTATCCCCTCTTCTTCAGCAGCAACAATCTCATGCTCAATGGCTGGCATCTCTTTCCTTGTTCTGCGATAGAGGATGGTTACGGCTGCCCCTAGCCTCTTGGATACCCTGGCAGCATCTATGGCACTATTGCCGCCGCCAATGACGACAACCTTATCTCCAATATCAACCTTTTCACCCTTGTTAATCCTATGAAGATATTCTGCACCGGTAAGCACATTCTCTGCATCCTCACCCGGTACATTCAGATTCAAGCCCTTATGTGCCCCAATAGCAACATATACTGCATCATACCACTTCTTTATATCATCAAGCAATATATCATTGCCAACCCTGACATTACACTTGATTTCAATACCCAGATCACAGATAGCGTCAATCTCTGCATCAAGGACATCATCCGGAAGTCGATACACCGGAATTCCATATCTGAGCATCCCGCCCGGCTTCTCAAATGACTCAAAAATGGTCACCCCATACCCTCGTCTTGCCAATTGATAGGCACAGGAAAGCCCGGATGGTCCGGAGCCAATCACGGCTACCTTTTCCGTGTATGATGACTCATTTATCCTTTTAAGGGGCAGTTTATTCTGTATCCCATAATCACCAATAAACCTCTCCACGCTGTTAATAGCCACAGGATTATCCTTTGCCTTGCGATTACACTCTGCCTCGCATGGATGCGGACAAACCCTGCCGCAAACAGACGGCAAGGGATTTTTATCTGTAAGAATATACCATGCCTCTTCCAATGACTCTTCCTGCGGGCGTTTATAATCCTTGGACTGGCTGATATATGTTAAATATCCCCTTATATCTGTTGCAGCCGGACAGGTGAATGTGCATGGCGGTGTCTTGGGTGCATACCTTGGTCTTGATAGGGAAGCCTCTCTTGTTCCGCGACCGCGCCCCATACGAATGCCTAATTTTCTTTTCCTTTTTTTAAGTACTATTGCCATAATTTACTCCTTCCAAATATTTCTGAGGCTCTGCCCCAGACATGATAACAAACCTTATCGTTTGTGCCGTAGGGGCAAACCCCCTGTGGTTGCCCTCTGGAATATGGGAAAGGCAGACACAGTGGTGTTCTGTCCCCTACAGCAGGGCAACCACAGGGGGTTGCCCCTACAATCCCTGACACCTGTCAGCGGGGGAGTCTTAAATTCATAATTCATAATTCATAATTTTTAATTTTATCTCCAGCATTACTCAGGTGCAGAACCCTCTTTATGCGGCAATTCAATATATGTGCCGCCAAAGTAGGTGTAGACACACCGTTCAGAATCCATCAAGAGCCTTATTGCCTCTTTACCCTGATTCTTATCCACCTCATCACCATATTTATCAATCATTTCCTTAACTATATCACTGGCTTTAAGTTTTTTCTTGCCAGCATACTCTGCCACTAAGGCATACATTGAATCTGCTAATTCCTCAGTTGATACTGCCATTTTCTTACCCCCTTTATCATTTGGTTCGTGCCGGTAGCCGCAGGCTTTACGCCTGCGTTTGAATTACACAAGCCGGCAGCCAAAGGCTTTAACCGTTGCGTAAAATAACGCAAGCTAAAGCTTGCGACTACCAGCGGCTACCACTTGCGTTTTTGTATTCGTTGCGTGCCTTAATACTTCATCTGTGTTGTTCTCCGATATGTCAAGCCTGCATACTTAAAGTCATCAATATGGTACTTGGTAAACTCAAATCCAGTTAGATCAAAGAACCTTGGCCAGCCTATCCGTTCAATCCATTCACCAACCCGTTCGTACTTCTCCGCATCCTGAGCATAAATTGTCACAATCTTCTTTACTGCCTCGGTTACTTCAGTCCATCTTGGCGGATTATTGGGAATATATGGAATTGCCAATTTGGTAAATGTTGGCTGTGTTCTGGCATTAGAGACCTTACCGCCAACCCAGATAGATACCCCATCGTTTAATGGGTCAGCAATAGGCATTGCCGGACAGACTGAAAAACAATTACCACAGAACATACACCTATCCTCATCAATCTTAACCGATGGCTTACCGTCAACATAGGTTGGTCTGATGGCTGCTGTTGGGCATGATGCCACTGTTGATGGAATCTCGCACATATTCTTGAGATTAGCATGATCTATCTTTGGTGGTCGTCTGTGTAAGCCCAAGATAGCAATATCTGAGCAATGAACCGCACCACACATATTCAGGCAGCAGGCAACAGCAATCTTTACCTTATGTGGCAAGGTCATGTTCTCAAAATACTCAAAACAATCATCCATAATCACCTTTACCAGACCAGATGCGTCTGTGGCTGATGAATGACAATGAATCCACCCTTGAGTATGAACAATATTGGAGATAGAATTCTTTGTCCCGCCAACCGGGATATTATTTTGCTTTAGCTCATTGATCAATGGATCAATATTTGCTTCATTATCAAGAATAAACTCGATATTATTTCGGCTGGTAAACCTCAGGTAGCCGCCTGAATACTTATCAGCCAAATCACAAATCAACAGAATCGTGGTACTGCTCAACAACCTTGGTGATGCTGCCCGAACAGTAAATATCTTTGCCCCTGTCTCTGCAACATGTACAAGGACACCGGGCTTTATTACCTCATGATACTTCCATTTTCCATAATTTTCCTTAATAATTGGATGCAAAAACTTTTCATAATGCGGTGGTCCAATATCTGTCTTTCTGGCTGGTGCTGCCATATTACTAACCTCCTCGTATAATTATTAATTGTGAATTATTAATTATGAATTGAGAAAGAAGAGCTGCAGGAGAATTAAAATAGTAATCTCCTACACCATTAATTCATAATTTTTAATTTTTAATTTTAATTTATTCTTCCTCCAGATATTCCTCATAAAAGATATATGGATTATCCCTTGGCTGCAGAACCATCTGTGGTAGAGGCTTGAGCCCTATCTGCTCGATAAAGCTGCCCAGCCCAACCCGCTGAATACATTCACCAATCCTTTCCCTTGCCACCCCATGCTCATCCCAGAACTCCCATATGGCTGCAATTAGATCCTTCAGCTCCTGATAGGGTGGTGTCATATCTATAAATGGAACTATCACTGAGGCAAGCTGTGCACCCTCAACAATCGGAGCCTTGGCGCCAATAAGAATGGCTGCACCCTTTTCCTTGCCGACCCTAAGTGCCTTGGGCATAACATTGATGCAATGCATACATTTAACACAATTTCTGTTATCAATCTCTAATTTCTCTCCATCCCATGACATACACTTGGACGGACATTTATTGACTACGAATTTCTGGATATTAAAATCTGCATCTGCCGCATACTCTTTGACTGCTTCGCTATCCATCCGAATATCATCCTTCCATGTACCGATGATAGAAAAATCAGATCTGGCAATTGAGGCAACGCAATCGTTTGGGCAGCCAGCCATCTTAAACTTCCACTTATAGGGGAAGAATGGTCTGTGCAGCTCATCCTGATAGGACATGGTCAGGTCATAGGTAAGTGCCAGCGTATCATAGCAGGCAAACTCACACCTTGCCGGACCAACGCAGCAGCTTGGTGTGCGGACATCAGAGCCTGAACCGCCAAGGTCCCAACCCTTCTCTGATAACTCGGTAAATATGGCTTCAAGCTCACTTGTCTTTGTCCCAAGAAAGACCGTATCACCTGTAGAGCCATGAAAATTGGTCAGACATGAGCCATGCTTTTCCCAAATACCCATCAACTCCCTCAAGGCATCAGCCGTGTAAAACCAACCAGATGGCTGATTAACACGAACCGTATGGAAATGAGCGACATCCGGGAATTTATCTGAGGCATCAGAATAACGGCCAATGATTCCACCGCCATACCCCTTCACCCCAACAATTCCGCCATGCTTCCAGTGTGTTTTCTTTTCCTTGTAGGAAAGCTCCAATTGCTCCAATAGTCCTTGTGCCATTGGACTTTTTTCAGCCGCTTTTTTTATCTCTGTAACAAAACTCGGCCACGGACCCTTCTCTAATTCATCCAAAATAGGGCTTTTTGAATCAGACATAATATCTCTCCTTTTTCTTAATATTGTTCGACCTGTGCGATTAGAAACAGGGAATATATCCGCAGATTTCGCAGATTATCGCAGATTGCAAAACAAATTTAACGACTATGTGCCTGATGAAATTGTAGAGACGCAAAATTTTGCGTCTCTACTGCTTTTCCCCATCTCATCTGTAATCTGCGAAATCTGCGTAATCTGCGGATAATCCTAACTACACAGCTCGAATATTTACAATTCATGCTCCAGATGCCTTGCCTCTGTTGGAAGCAAAGCAAACAGCTTTAACCCAATAATATACAGGATAGCAACAATAGACAATATCCCTACACCCTGGGCAATTTCAGGCAGACTGACATGATACCATGTAATCTGACCATCCATAAAGCCGCTTACCATCTCCATATCCGGGAAAAGATTAAGCGGAAATACCTGACCCGGCAGGACAAAGATCAATCTTTCACAAAAAACACCAATGATTACCAATAATGAGGCAAACATAATCCAGGGGATTGAGTTTTTAGTCATGGGATTAAACAGGATAATAGCCGGAACAATAGAGCCAAGCAGTATTAAGCCACCCCAAAAGATATAGGTGTAAACATTTCCACCAAATAAAACAAAGCTCGTTGGCTCATAGGTTGAGGGGGTGTACAATCTTACAACATATTCAACAATTACAAAATATAAGACTACTATGATAAACGAACCAAGCAGTTTAGCCAGTCCAATAATCAGCCGATTATCCAGAAATCTACCGGTTGCCTTAAATGTGGACACAATAATAAGTATCATCAGGGCAGTACCAGATGATAATGCTGCAACCACAAAGGTTGGTGAGGCAAGTGGTGAATGGTATAACTCCCGGGCATTGATAAACCCAAAGATAGCACCAGTTCCGCTATGTACCCCAACCGCCCACATAACAGCTAAGAGACCTATGGGCTTTATCCATCTATCCCTACCTGTAAACATTGCCCAGAGATACACAACACAGATAAAGATATAGCTTGAATACAAGAAGCCATTCCATGAGAAGATAGATCGTGGGTTCAGATACAAAAATGGCAGCATAACCCTGTCCGGTCTCCCCCAATCAAGAATAATGGAAAGCAGGCTGCCAACAAGAAGCAATGCCGCAACAAAGACCGCTATTCTGGCAAACGGCTTAAATTCCTTTTGTCCAAATACAGCGGAAAGTGCTGAAATAACAAGCGAGCCTGCACTCAAGCCAATACAATATATGGCAACAACAATCGGCAGCCCCCATGGTATCTGGTTGTTCATGCCGGTAATATAATGCCCCTGGCTAAACATGGCATATGTAGCGTATAAACCAGCAGCAGCCAATACTGCCAATATGGCTAATAAAACATACATCATGGGTGACTTGCCGTTTATGGTTGTAAAATATAGCTTCATTGGTTATTTACCTCATAATCAATCTCGAATCTCGAATCGCGGATTGCGAATCGCGAATCTGAAGAAAACAAAACAGATTTGTCGTAATTGCTCAATAACTTGTGGATATTGCAATCAACGAAGATTGATTCCCCTCCTGGGAGGGGTTAGGGGTGGGTTCTTCATGGAATTGCCACAGGATATTGAGCAGTTACGATTGGTCAATTGCAATTCCCAATTCCGTCTCACTTCTTCAGATTCGCAATTCGCGATTCTGTCCCGTTCCCTCAGATTCGCAATTCGCGATTCGAAATTCGCAATTCGACATTACAATCCCAGATAATACACCTTTGCCCCAAGGTGCAGATCCTCTCTCACCCGATGCACCCTGCCGCTTGAGATTAATCTTGAAACCTGAGCATCAGGGTCATTCAGGTTGCCAAAGAACATCGCCTTTTTTTTGCATGTATTGACACACACAGGCATTTGTCCGCTATCCACCCGTGTTACACAAAAATCGCATTTATCCACCACCCCATGCATGGTCTTGGGTACATCAGTGTTAGTAAACTCATCATGATGCTTAAACACAAACGACCTTGCCTTATAGGGGCAGGCAATCATGCAATACCTGCACCCAATACACCTATGCTTGTCTATCAGAACAATCCCATCCTTGCGTACAAAGGACGCATTAACCGGGCAGACATGAACGCAGGGTGCATCACTACAATGCATACACATCAGGGGAATGGCTTTTTCGCAACTATTGGGGAATTTAGGCTTTACTTTGGCTATCCTGAGCCAGTAGTTATTTATCTTTTCATCCGGGAATGTGGCAACATTATTTGCTATTCGACAGGCAGAGGCACAATCCCCGCATCCGTCGCACTTGGTTAGGTCAATGACCATGCCATACTTAATGGTTGATAGTGGAGCTTTTCCTGCATATAACAGGCTGCTTGCCGGTAACACTGCACCTGCTGCTGTCAATATTCCGCCAAGTTTAATAAAATCCCTTCGTTTCATCTGAAAATACCCCCATCGCTACCCGTGTTCGTGGTTTGGTTTCCTACAATAATGTCACCCCTTCGGGGTTTATTTGTAATCACTTGACAATTGCTATAATAATATCAACCCTTCGGGTTTATTCTTACTGTAGGGGCAACCCACTGCAGACTGTGTGAAAACTCAAGTTCACGATAATTGCCCATAGGGGCAAGTCCCCTCGTGCCTGCCCTCTGTCTCTACAATCTGTCGTGTCAATCTCGCTATAGGGAAAGAGCCACAAAGGGTGTAAATATCTTAGGGAGAATAATTCAACGATAATAAGGTGAAGATGAGCTTGATGAAGGTTCATCTTAAGAATTTACACCCTTTGTGGTTCTTTCCATTCTCGTTAATCTGTCGTAGCATTGATGCCCAAATCATAAGTTTTCACACAGTCTGCCTGTGGTTGTCCGATTGTAGGGGCAGACCTATGTGTCTGCCCTTTCGCTCGCAACATTATGCAACACAAAGAGTGCGGCTACCAAAATGTTATGTCTATTTCAGAGGGCAGACACAATTTCAGAGGGCAGACACATAGGTCTGCCACTACTTGCCCGTAGGAAAATAATGACACTCAAAGCATTCAGGCTTTACCCCAACAAAATGATGACACTTGTCACAAAACTCATCCCGTCTCACATGACATGTTTGACAATTCTTCAGGCTGGAATCCTTTGTCCGCACACCATCCCGTACAGCCTTAACCCTTGCCTTTTTAAGGAGATCCATGTGGTTTGCCCGCATGTATTCTGTATCCTTAACGCATTTGCCTGTCGTTGGCAGGACAAGGTCAGGCGTTGCCTTCCCCCCGCTGATGACATTAACCACAAATGGGGATAATAGTACAGCACCAAACATTAATACGATTAATATGGCTATGAGTTTATTCACTCTGATTCCTCCAGTTCAGCAAGGCAAATTTCTGAATCTCGAATCGCGAATCGCGAATTGCGAATCTGCAAAAATGGAACAGATTCACAATTCGCAATTCTGCTCTGTTTCTTCAGATTCGCAATTCGCGATTCGCAATTCGAGATTCGAGATAGTGCTGCCACTGACGGCTGAAAGCTTCCTAAAGCACAATAGCTCGACCCACCAACTGATGCACCCCGCCAACCATATCCATGGGAAATCCATACATGGGAAACACCTTGGTACACTGTGCTTTACAGATAGCACAGATAAGGGCAAAGAAATTTACACCATGGGAATCTACCACTTGCTTTAATGCCTGCATTCTCGGCATAGCACCCTTTACTCGAATATCAAGCATCTCATCGGTTAACAGCCCAGCACCGCCGCCGCAGCAAAAGGTATTTTCTTTGATAGTCTCCTGCGGCATATCCACAAACTTATTGCAGCACGCCTTAATTATCTGTCTTGGTATCTCAAACTGACCGCCAGGCATATCACCCATTCGGGTTGCCCGGGCAACATTGCATGAGTCATGGTATGTAACCACAAACTCATCATTGGCTGATTTATCAAGCCTTAATGCCCCGCGATTAATCAGGTCATGGGTAAACTCGCAAATGTGTTGAGGCACTGGATACCTTGGGTCAAGGGTATCAAACGGACCAATCAGGGTATTCCAGAAGCTGTAGGCAATTCGATACGCATGTCCGCACTCGCCAATAACTAATCGCTTTACCTTGAGATCTTGCACAGCCTGTCCTATCCTTGAGGCAACCTTTTTCATCCCATCATAGCTGCCCATAAACATACCAAAATTCCCTGCCTCAGACGCATACGATGAAAGTGTCCAGCTTATGCCTGCCTGATGAAACACCTTGGCATAACCCAAAAGCGACTCGATATGAGGAGAGGCAAAGAAATCAGCCGAGGGAACAACCAGCAATACTTCTGCCCCCTCAACATCCATGGGTATTTTTACATCAACATCCATTATCCCCTTTTCCTCAAGAGCCTCCTTCATCTCATCCACACAAAAATCAAGGCTGCTCTTGATTGCCTTGGGCTGCATCCCAAGGTTATTGCCAATATTAAACACCTTGAGCACAATCTCATCCACATACTTTGTACCCAGACCTATGGAATGCATTATCTCACGGGCAGCCATAGAAATTTCAGCTGTATCTATCCCATAAGGACAGGCAACACAGCATCTGCGGCACTGGGAACACTGATGGAAATAAGCATACCACTCCTTTAACATACCTTCAGTAAAATCCTCAGCCCCAGCCAAATTTCCAAGCAATTTCCCGGCTGGTGTAAAATATCTGCGATAGATTTTTCTAAACAACTCCTGTCTGCCAACAGGCGTATTCTTTGGATCGCCAGTACCAAGGAAGAATTGACACTTATCTGTACATGCCCCGCACCTGACACAAATATCAAGGTATAGCTTCAGTGATTTATACTTATTCAGCAGCTCACTCATCGATGCAATTGCCTTTTCCTGCCAATTTTCAACAAGGGTTGAAGGATAGCCAAGCCCTGTAAGCAACTGTTCATTTGCCTTATGATGCTGGTGAGCAAGGGATGCCCCGGGTGCAATCCGTGGGATCTCTATTTTGCCTGTAAGTTCTGGAACATCTATCTTTTCCTTTGCCACAATCTTTTAACCTCTCTTCAAGATAATCCGCAGATTACGCAGATTTCACAGATTAAAATAACTCATAGGATCTCTCTTATCGATCTTGCTTGATATTCCCTAACTCGGACAAGCCGAAACCAAAAGGGATGTGTAGTAAATTACGAAAGAAACTTATTAGCCAACAGCTATTGCAACGGAAAGGGAAAGAACCTCAAAGGGTGTAAATATCTTAGGGAGAATAATTACAACAATAATAAGGTAAAGATGAGCTTGATGAGGGTTCATCTTAAGAATTTACACCCTTTGTGGCTCTTTCCCTGTAATAGTGTTGCACTTGCTTGTGGCATGTGTGGGGTGAAATACCACAAAGTAAAATCCCACACATCTAACCCATTGCGTAACATATAATTAGCGATAATATTGTAAATTTTCTTGCACAAAAAGCAAGAATTTCACGAGTAAAGTACTAATCTGTGTAATCTGTGTAATCTGTGTAATCTGCGGATAGATTTTCCTGTTTCTATCCTGATTTAGTTGAGTTACTTATCCCCACGGATTAACATGCCGCTTTTCCCTCGGATTATCAATCTGATTCCTCGTGGGACTAAAGAATATTCCGCTGCTATGCATCAACTTACTGAATGGGAAATATATCAAAAGTATTAATATCAGTGTAAAATGGGTGATGAATATAGGATTTGTCGGTATTGGTGCAGGGCAAAATGAGGTTAGCCCAAGGATAAATGTTTTGACTGCTGCCAGATCCGGTCTGATGAGATATTTCATGGTTATACCGGATAACCCGATGAGAAAGAGCAGGATAAGAACAAAATAATCAGCAAATATGGAAATAAAACGGGTTCTGTCAACCCACACCCTGCGAATAAAGAGATAAACAATGGGCATGATAAAAAGCAATCCAATAAACATACCAATGCTCTGTAAAAAGGTTTGAAGAAGCATGATTGGTTCTGGTACTGGTGAGATAAAAAATCTGATATGACTGGCAACTACAACCAAAAGGGCAAGATGAAGGGCGACCCCGCCAAGCCATGTAAACTTGTTGCTATTGAATAAACTTTTAAAAAATGCCACATCAAGGATCATACGAATGACGACACCAATAGCATTTGTTGGGGCAGGTGTCAGGGGTATCTTGAGCGGATTTGGAATAATAGCATATTTCCATATCTTACACAAGATACCGAAAACAAAGATCACTATAGCAAAATAAGCAAAAAAGGTATATAATGTTGACAGCATTTTTTCATCCTCTTTTGTGTCATGGCAGTAAATTAACTGTCCCGACAGGTTGTTACGGAATACAGCGGAAGAGCTGCAAAGGGTGTCAATCAATCAATGAACCCTTGTCAGACTCCTCTCATGTGTAATGCCTCAGTTATCAGTGATAGCCGCAGGCTTATATCCTTGCGTAAAATATCGCAGCCTAAAGCCTGCGGCTACCTTGCAATAAAATAAAACAGCTGAGCCGTTCTCTATGTTGTTACTACACGCACCCCGTTGGCTTTGGCAGCCCGGCAATCTTACACGCCTGTTTGGCTGGTCCAGACGGATACAGCTCATAAAGGTAGGCATTATTCCCCTTTTCCGGACCAAACTTATTCTTCATCTCCTTGATCAATATCTTGATCATTGGAGCAATCTGGTACTCATTATAATATTCTCTTAAAAAATTCACGATTTCCCAATGGGCAGGTGTCATCTCAACCTCTTCTGTTTTGGCAAGATAGCCTGCTACATCCTCGGACCAATCCTCAAGATTCAGCAGATACCCATCTTCATCGGTTTCATAAGACTTTCCATTAAACTCAAAATTCATAATCCAGCATCCTCCTTAAATTATTTTTTCCTCCCAAAAAAAAATTACTGATATAATAATATCATGAAATTTTTAATATGTCAAATTGAATTTTTCAATACATATTCATATTTTTAATAAATAAAATTAATACTCGGCAGGCTGTTGCGGAATGCGTCTTTTTGCGTAATGGGTCAGTAATTGGGCTAACAGTCGTAATATTTTTGATTGACTTTCTTCATCGAATAATGTATAATAATTTCCAATATGTTTACTGGAATTATTGAAGAGATTGGAACAATAAGACAAAAAACATCATGCTCCATGGTAATTGATGCAGAAATAATCATTTCTGACTTGAGATGTGGAGATAGTGTTGCTGTTAATGGAACATGTCTTACCGCAACTAAGGTAAATAAGGATTCCTTTTCTGCAGATGTATCCCCTGAAACCCTGCGATTAACCAATCTTCAAAACCTGATACCTGGCGATAAAGTCAATATGGAAAGGGCTCTTAAATTAGAAAGCCGACTGGGCGGACATTTGGTAACAGGGCATATTGATGGGACAATAAGGTTGATTGAAAAAAAGATGGATGCTGAATCATTGGTTTTGAAATTTTCAACCACTGATGATTTAAGCCGATATATTATCAAAAAAGGGTCGGTTTGTATCGATGGAATCAGCCTGACTGTGGTTGATATTGTTGGGAATATCTTTTCTGTGTGTATTATCCCGCATACCGCTCAGCAGACTACACTGTTTTTGAGACAGACAGGGTATCTGGCAAATTTGGAGGCAGATGTTATGGGGAAATATGTAGAAAGGCTTATTCAGCCTGTAAAACAAGGATTAACTAATAATTTTATGGCTGAACATGGATTCTGTTAAGTATTTGATATGAAAGCAAAACAGAATTGCTGTTGGTGAGCAGTGTCGTGTCAACTTTAACTTGTCGTATAATCATTTGTAGGGACATCCCTGCCAGAGAGGCTCCCTCCTTGTGGGTGTCCGTTAAGCAGGGACAAGCCCTGCAGCTACATTGCAATCGATTGTTGTGTGTGGGAATCCTTGTAGCTGCGACCCTTGTGGTCGCTTATTGGTGGGGCAGAGACAGGTTGATGATCAGTCCCAAATACGAATTATGCTTGAAACAGAGGCCAAATTGAGGGTCCAAGATGATATTTTGAGAAAAAAATTTGAACTTGTGTGGTCGTATGTTCTTGAGGCTGAAAATATGGCAAATCCTTTCGAAGAAAGAAGGAAAGCTATCCTTGATTGGAAAGAACAGGCTGTAATTAAGATTAAAGAAAATCATATGATTTTAGATAAAGCGAAGAAATTGAATCAAATTGGATTACGCAGCAAAGACGCTCTGCATATATCATGTGCCATATTTGCCGAATGTAATTATTTTCTGACAACTGATGATAAGATTTTATATAGGAACAATTCAATAGAAGAAATTTCGGTCATTGATCCAATTGGGTTTATTAAAGAGGTATATTTATGATAACTGACACAGAAATTAAAATTAACGGAGTTCAATCCCTTACAAAATCGTTGGGAAGCGTAGGAGCCGAGAGATTTATTGCTCTTATTCAACGAGAACCATTCGACTATACAAAATGGCAACGAACATTGTGGGAAGATCAAAGTATTGAAGAAATAAGCAGAACTGCAATGAAAATTTACGAAAATATTGCCGAACAACTATCTCAACCTGACCGCGAGAAAAGCGGCGGCGATATGCGAAGTAAACTCATTGCTGCGGTAGTTTAGCCGCAGCATTAGCCTTGCAAGAGAACGGAAGATGGCAAACAAGCATTAAGATACTACTACAAAGACACGGAGAATTTACAGAAGATCAAGAGTCAGAAATCAAGGGGTGTGCGTGCTGATCGGGCTTTTTAACTATTTATCTATATTAACTATTAATATTACCGCGAAATAGAAACGCCGGTAGATTGCAAGGCAACAACTGCCGGTGTAGTATCCTTCAAAAGGAGGAATTTGATATGCAAAATAATATAGATTCACTCACTGTGTTTGAAAATTTTAAGATTCGCCGGGTTTATGATGAAAATAAAGAAAAATGGTATTTTTCCGTTATTGATATTATTGCGGCGTTGACAGAACAAAAAGATTTTAAAAAAGCTCAAAGTTATTGGACTACCCTGAAAAATCGTCTCGAAAATGAGGGAAGTGAGTTTGTCACAAAATGTGACAAACTGAAATTGCCGTCGGCTGATGGGAAATCTTATAAAACTGATGTAGCGGATGTGGAAGCCATATTGCGTTTGGTTCAATCTGTTCCTAGTAAAAAAGCAGAACCGATTAAACTTTGGCTTGCCAGAGTCGGCTATGAAAGAATGCAGGAAATGACTGATCCCGAAAAAGCATTGAATCGCAGCCGCGAATATTGGCAAAAGCAGGGACGAAGCGAAAAGTGGATTCAGCAAAGAATGATGGGACAGGAAACCCGAAATAAACTAACAGATTACTGGAAAGAGAATGAAGTAAAAGCAGGTGAAGAATTTGCGATTTTAACCAATATAATTCATCAGGAATGGAGTGATTTATCTGTAAGAGATCATAAAGAATTGAAAGGCTTAAAAACTCAAAATTTGCGAGACCATATGAGCGAAGCGGAGCTTATCTTTACCGCACTTGCGGAGCTATCCACAAGACAGATTGCTGAAAACATGAACACGAAAGGATTAGAAAAAAATAAGCTGCCAGCCAAAAAAGGCGGGAAAATCGCTAAAGATGCAAGAAAAGCTCTTGAACAAAAAACAGGAAAATCGGTGATTACTGGTGAAAATTTTTTACCAACGAATAAATCCAAGGAAATAATTGAAATAAGGTAACTACTCAGCTATTGTTATTTTAAGCACATTTGTAGCTACTTAGACAGCAAGAATACAGAATTCAGGAGTCAGGAGTCAGAATGAAAACACCTGCTATGATAGTTTTCGCAGGAAATATGGGGATATTGAGAGAGAGATAATGGAATTTATAGGCTTACTCTGGAGCTATTCTGAATTCTGACTCCTGAATTCTGTATACCTGAGTAGTTAC
>JAHIZN010000121.1 GCA_018814245.1 bacterium | reverse complement strand
CACTATCTCTCTATTCTCTATCCCCCCATCTCCCAAGAATTGCGAACAATAACGATAACAATGTAACCGCGCCCGATAATGGTTTATCTCTTAGAATTGACACCCTTTGTGGCTCTTTCTCTGTATCTGTATTCTTGCTGTCTGAATAGTTACTGTTGCTTACAATCTCTTGCTAATTGCCACAGGATATTGAGCAGTTACCTTTCTTGACTATTTTCTGGTTAAGTTAATATTTAACAATCCAAACTTTATGGTAAAATGCTGCTTTAGCATAAAGTTGGATTGAAAATGATTACATGCAAGAATCATGCCAAATCATTCCGAACAGTATTGGGCTTGTCCCTGAAATTGTAGCTGCAGGGCTTGCCCCTGCAATTGCAGCAAATCACCATAATTGCAAGTCGAAACAGTTCATACATGTGGTGATTTTTAACTGCACAAATCGATAAAATCGCTTGTGTCGAGAAAAAACTTGAACATCGAGTTTTACTGTTCCACTGGTTCTGTTGCCCAGCCAGGGATACTAAACTCAGATCCGCCAATATGAAGCAATGGTTTTGCCTGAATGGCCTGATATTTATTGTCTTTCCACCACTCATCCCTTACTTGTGAATACAAGACTTGTCCAACTATCAGGATATGATCCCCTATTTCTTTTTCAAACTCAAGTTTGCATTCAATCCAGCCAAGACATTCGCCAACCCTGGGGACAGAGACCTTTTTTGCCACCTCTTCAGTTAACCCTACCTCTTTAATCTCTGATACTCCTTTAGGATATGGTTTGGCACACTGCCACATCTGATCAATTATCTCTTCAGACGGGATATTAATGATAAACTCTTTTGTCTCTCTTATATTTGCAAGGGTATGGCGTTTTAATGCTGAGGCAAAACCAACCATAGCTGGCTGGCATGATATGGGCATGACAAATGAATATGGGGCAGCGTTTGAGATCCCTTGAGTATCTATGGTTGAGATCAATACCACCGGTCTTGGACCAAAAATCTTGTACCAATTCTTTAACTCTAATTCCATTATTGACTCCCTGCACAAGCATCATCTGTATCTGCTTGTTTCATAGAAAGATGGTTACTGCTCAATAACCTGTGGATTTTGCAAGCTGCGAAGATTGCCATGCTGTAGAGACGCAAAATGTTGCGCCTCTACTTTTACAATTGCGAGCGAAAAAGAGGTAACACCTCTGGCAGGGAAAGAACCACAAAGGGTGTAAACCTATAGGGAAAATAATTGGCAGCAATAACTACAACAAGATAACCGCAAATGAGAAGAGCCCAATAATAGTTTATCTCTTAGAATTTACACCCTTTGTGGCTCTTTCCCTGTATCTGTATTCTTGCTGTCTGAATAGTTACTGTTGTTTTCAACCTCTTGCGAATTGCCACAGGATATTGATCAGTTACGAAAGATGTGTAGCACAAGGCTTATATTTCATTTCTCTACTTCCTCAAGCATCTCCACAAGTCGTACCAATGGCAAGCCAACCACATTATAGAAACATCCATTGATACCCTTGATAAACCTGGCACCTATGCCCTGGATACATACGGCTCCAGCCTTACCAATGGGCTCACCTGTTGTCAGATAATTTTGTATCTCATTCTCGCTCAAGGTTTTCATCCTTACCTCTGTAGCCACAACATCGAGCAATGTCTTGTTTGATGTTACCACAGCTATACCGGTAAGTACGCGATGTGTTGTGCCGCTCAATAGCCGCAGCATTTTTTCTGCCTCTTCCACATCATGCGGCTTGCCAAGTATCGTATTCTGATAGAAAACAATGGTATCCGCACCAATGATGACATCAAACCCTGTACATTGTTTTGCCACCCATTGTGCCTTTTTCAGGGCAATCTCCTTAACCTGCTCCTCTGGTGGCAGATCATCAAACATGCTCTCATCAACCATGCTATGAATGACTGTGAATTCAAGCCCTATTTGCTCAAGGAGTTTTTTCCGTTGTGGTGAGGAAGATGCAAGAATAATTGACATAATCCGTTATATACCTACCTTTCTTTTAATGTCCAATCCGTGTCATCCATGTGCTATGACGATGAAAAATCCTAAATCACCGACCCATTACCAGAAATTCTCCTTTCTTCTATTTCTGCCTCGATTTGTTTTAAGAATTTATTAAATGTCTTAACAAAGAAATCTTCCAGCTCTTTTTTATCCCAATCCTCCCATAAGACACTGCCTTGAATGGACTCTATCACATGTGATTTGTCAAGCTCAAATATATCCTTGTCTTTTTCTAATCTGGAGACAGCAATAGTGGAGACAATCCATGTAGTAAATTTTGTAGGAACAATATAAAAAAACAGAAGGGCGTGGGGAATATATTTCCGTCTTGTAATTAATGCAATTTGCAAAGTATTCATTCTGCCTGCAACAATTATATTTTTATTTGCTAAGTATAGGGAAGTCTTCACCGACACCGGTATAATGCCTGTATCTCGCACACAATCAGATATTTGCTGTATCAGTCCCCCCTTCTCCATCGGCAGGATACTTGAATCTGTCTCTTTATCTATTAACCCCACCTCAAATTTCATTGTCTCTGATTTATATTCTTTTATTGTATCTTTAGCCAAAATCTCTAAGAACTGCTCTGCTTGTATTACACAATGCCTTCTTTTTTCCTCATCCACCACCTTGGAAACAACACCAATATCCTTATCCAATTTCGTAATCTTTTCTTCAAATATCCCCAATCTTCTTTTCAAATCCTCTTTACTGTAGACATCCTTTCCTTCAATCACATTAAGCATGAGTGTCATTGTATTGGTTACTTCTCGTTCTACCATATCAATAAAATATGCATAATCCCCTTTATCAGCTTCATCTAATGCTTGATAATACTCTTTACGGTCTTCCTTTTTTATAATAGCCGGGGTATAACCTTCCTGCATGAGGATAGTATTGAGGATTAACCTGCCTACCCTGCCATTACCATCAGTAAAGGGATGTATGGCAACGAATTTATGATGAAAAACAGCCGATAATTCTACAGGATGAAGTTTATCCTTATTTTCATTATACCATCTAATTAATCTCTCCATCTCTCCCGGCACTTGCAAATAATCACAAAAATAATGGATTGTCCCATCCATCTTATTCACATGGTTATTGTCATATTTATACTTACCCTGCTCAATCTTCTTTTTTACCCTATTGTTTGGCAGACCTATCCAAATATATTTTGTATCCTTCATTATCAGAGCGTGGTATTCTTTAATTAATCCTTCAGTAAGTGGTCTTCTCCCCTTTATAATCTCATCAAGATAATCAATAGCCTCAGCATGATTTTTTGCCTCAAGATATTCTGACAGATGTTTTCCTTTAGAGGTTAGTCCTTCACGCAGGAAAAAGGCAGTTTCAGACAATGACAAAGTATTACCTTCAATGGCATTACTATTATATGTCCAATCAATCCTTAATTTTTCCTGAATAGCAATCATTTTATCAGCATCTATTGGCCGATACTTATCCAACTTTTTCTTGAGTATATCTAATTCTTCAAACATAAGATTCACCCCTGATTAGTTAACTGACATCTGACTGTTTGAAAAGCTGAACACTTAGGGACTGTCATGGAATAAGTATAACAATTTATACGAAATTAGTAATTGCTCAATAATTTGTGGATTTTGTAAGCTACAAAGATTGCTTTATGTGAGCTTACTTCTACAATTGCGAGCGAAGAAGAGGTAGCACCTCTGGCAGAGAAAGAGCCACAAAGGGTGTAAACTCTTAGGGAAAATAATTAAAGAGCGATATGACGAGTGTGTCTTAGAATTTACACCCTTTGAATTTCTTCCTCTGTAAATGAGATTACCTGTT
>JAHIZN010000120.1 GCA_018814245.1 bacterium | reverse complement strand
TTTCTGCTGCTATTCTGGATTTTAATCCCTGCATCTTGAGCATTCTGTAGATAAAATATCCCAAAAGGACAGAGAGAAGGATGATAGCCAGCAAGAAGAAAAAACTTCCCCAATCAAAAACACTGATTATGCCCTTGATGTCGCGAATATCCTCTTTCATCATGTGTGCCGCATCCTCCTTGCCCTTTTTCTGAAGAAAAGGGATAATGGTTTTATGTATTCCCCATCGGTTGAGATTTCAACGATATCTGCCTTGATACCCTGCAGATACCTTTTTCTTCCGGCAATATTCTCCTCAGCTGACTGACAATACATCTCCCTTACCCTTGAATCTGAGAGGTCAATCGGAAGGATCTCACATGTTTCAGTGTCTTCAAAGAATACCAACCCGGCATTTGAGGGGAGTTTTTTCTCAAATTTATCCCTGATGATGATTGATATGAAATCGTGTTTGCGAGAGATTAGATTAAAGGGTTTTTCATAATTATCCATCAGAAGATCTGAAATCAGGAAGAGTATGGCTGTCTTTCGTACCACTTGACTCAAATATTTCACTGCTTGTGAAATATCTGTCCCTTTGCCATTTTTCTCAAAGCATAAAATATCCCTGATAATCCTTAAAATGTGCTTTCTGCCCTTTTTGGGTGGAATGAATTTTTCTATGCGGTCTGAAAACAAGAGCAACCCTACAAGATCATTATTTTTAATAGCAGAAAATGCCAGCAAAGCCGCTACCTCTGCGGCAATCTCGTTCTTGCTTTTGGATAATGATCCAAAATCAAGCGAGGCTGAGACATCTACCATGAGGATTATTGTTCGCTGCCGCTCCTCGATGTACTTTTTGACATAAGGACTTCCCAATCGTGCCGTAACATTCCAGTCAATAGCACGAATATCATCTCCGGGCTGATACTCCCGTACCTCGTAAAATTCAAGCCCCTGTCCCTTGAAGACACTGTGGTATTCCCCTGCAAAAAGCTGATTAACTGGTCTGCGGGAGCTTATCTCTATTTGCCTGATCTTTTTGATTGTCTCTTTTGAAATCATATATGTAATCCATTTTTTTTTCACGCAAAGAACGCAAAGATTTCACGCAAAGAACGCAAAGGATTATAAATTATTTACAATCCTGTCGAATTTTCGTCTTTCAATTTATCAGTTATAATTCTTATGCAGATCTTTGCGATTTTTCTTACTTTGCGATCCTTTGCGTGATATTGTTACTGCATCTCACGGAACCTCAATTGTATCCAGCACCTTCTGGATTATATGCTCTGTGGTAAGCTCCTCTGCCTCTGCCTCATAGTTAAGTATTACCCTATGCCGCAAGACATCCATGCTTATACTCTTTATATCATCAGGGGTTACATACCCTCTGCGGCGAATAAAGGCATGTCCCTTTGCCGCCTGCATAAGGTAAATAGATGCCCTTGGAGATGCTCCCCACTGTATCATTCCGGCAATATCAGATAGATTATATTCCTGCGGCTTTCTTGTTGCTGAAACAATATCCACGATATAGCCCTTGAGCTTTTCATCAATATATATCTGATTGATTATCTTTCTTGCCTCAAGTATCTCATCTATCCCAACCTCTTTAGATGCTGCCGGCTCTTCCCCAATCAATGCCATATCCATTATCTTCATCTCTTCTTCTTTTTTTGGATAATCAATCTTAACCTTGAGCATAAAACGGTCTATTGCAGCTTCAGGCAAGGGATATGTCCCTTCCTGCTCGATTGGGTTTTGAGTGGCAAGCACCATGAATGGTTCTGGCAGTTTATATGTTCCATCTGAAATAGTCACCTGATGTTCCTGCATTGATTCAAGCAGGGCACTCTGGACCTTGGATGGTGCGCGGTTTATTTCGTCAGCAAGGATGAGATTGGCAAAAATTGGACCCTTTCTGACAGAAAATTCACCTGTTTTGGGATTGAGTATCATTGTCCCAATAAGGTCAGAGGGAAGAATATCTGGTGTGAATTGTATTCTTGCAAATTTAGCGTCCACAGCAGAGGCAAGGGTTTTGATTATCAATGTCTTTGCCAGACCCGGAACACCCTCTATCATCACATGCCCATTGCAGAGCAGGGCAATGATGACACGGTCAATAATGTATTTCTGACCAATAATTGTTCTACCCATTGACCTATTGAGTTTCTCCACAAACTCACTTTTTGCCTTCACCATTTCGTCAATTGCCTTTATTTCCTCGTTCAATTTTCATTCCCTCCTTTTTTCTCATGAATGCTCATAGATAAGATTGAGCGTTGGTCTATCATCTCCTACTTTCATTTGCCTCAAGTTTTGGGTCAAATACATCCCTCAACCCATCACCCAAAAGATTAAATCCAATTACCACTACGGCTATTGCCAATCCAGGGATAATAGAAATCCATGGTGCTGAGTGTAAAAAAGCAAAACCTGTACTTATC
>JAHIZN010000119.1 GCA_018814245.1 bacterium | reverse complement strand
GCTTATTTAAGTTATTCTGGGACACCACTCAATCTTTGTGGCTTGCAAAATCCACAGGTTATTGAGCAATTACCATGCTTCTGTTGTTTTGCAGCATTTCCCATCAGAATTCTGTCCACAAAAATGTGAGTAAGGATAAGGCGAATGCAGAGGGGCAGGAGTGACGCATGTTTAATCCTAAACTTTAATGATGACTAAGCACTACAGCTATTTCGTGGAAACTTGTAGCTACGACTCTTGTAGTCGCCGTCTCTATTCTGGATTCTGGATTCTGAATTCTGACTCCTGAACACTTGAATAGTTACCAATAAAGAATATAAACCACGAAGGCACAGAAGTTACGGAGAAGACAGATGACAGATGACAGATTTTTTTAACTTCTATGGCATCTAACTTCTGTAATTCTCCGCGTCTCCGCGTCTCCGCGTGACTAATCTTCACCTCAAGAATAATAAAAGTACAATAATAGTAACAAAGGAATAAATAAGATAAAACTGGATATTCCCATGCTGGAGCTTTCCAAACTTGCGGGATACCCAAAAACTGCCCTCAATTATCGGTTTATATATCCAGTCCCAGAAACGATCCCTTATTCTGAGCCGGTAATGTAACCCCTGACCGCCACCCTTTAAGGTAGTTGTCATTACCTCTTCCCTGATATTGAAAAGGAATCCAAATATCCTACGAATAGGCATGGAAAATGCTGTAGCAGTATATTGCATTCTTGGGATTATCTTTTCAAAGCCGCAGTCCCAGAGTGGTGCTCTATGTATAGCTCTCTTATGAATGTGGAGAAAAAGATATGTCATTCCAATAAATACACAAAGGAACCCAAAGACAATACATCCAGAATAAGATGCCCTCTGACAACTAATGGGGGTAAGCCATAACCAGCCAAAGCTGCCGGCAGTTGGGGCAATCGATGCACCTATCAGTGTGGCTGGGAGTACATTCAGCCATTGAATAACCATAGTTGGCATAATGCCAAGGATAAGACACATGATGGCTGGCAGGATCATCCCAATCCGCATAAGCCAGCCTACTTCATGGATATGCGGATTATGATGACCCCGCCAATGCCCCAGAAATGTTACCCCAAATGCCTTAACAAAACAGGCTGCAGCCAGTGCACCGGTGAGGGCAAGTATGGCTGCAGCCAGTGGAATGAGCAGATTAAGAAAGTGTCCCTGAAGTGATGGGGAAAGAAGGAATGCCTGAAAGGTAAGCCATTCAGAAACAAATCCATTAAAAGGAGGAAGTGCAGAAATCGAGACACATCCTACAAGGAAAAGGGCAGCAGTCCAGGGCATTTTATGGATTAATCCACCCATCTCCTCCATATTTTTCTTATGCGTAGAATGCAGCACTGCACCAGCACCCATAAATAAAATCCTCTTAAATATGGCATGATTGAGGGTATGATACAGCCCGGCAATAAGGGCAAGGCTGGCAAGTACAGGAAGATGAGAGGAGGTAAATATCATGGCAAGCCCAATGCCAATGAGAATAATACCTATATTTTCCACAGAATGATAGGCAAGCAGCCTTTTCAGGTCATGCTGCATAAGGGCATAAAGCACACCCATAATCGCGGATATCAGTCCAAAACTCAAGACAATCACCCCCCACCACCAGGGGAAGTCTCTGATAAGGTCAAAGGTAACCCGAACTATCCCATAAATGGCTGTCTTGAGCATCACCCCGCTCATCACAGGGCAGAGACATTTGATGGGGCAACAGGATGAGCCTCTGGCAGCCAAACATGAAGGGGGATTATCCCTGCCTTTGCCCCAAACCCAAAAAATGCCAACAAAAAGGCAACGCTTGCCCATTCAGCAGGAAACTTGGCCTGTCGCATGGCATCAAAGGTATAGCCGTTAAAACCCTCAAAACCAGTAGACAAACCAGCCATTAAACCAAAGGATAATAATATGGCAATGGCACCAATATGAGCAACCACCAGGTAAAGAAAGGCTGCCTTCCTGTTTTCAGCCTGTTCATCCTCATACATTACCAAAAAGTATGAGGATGCAGCCATAATTTCCCATGCTGTCAAAAAGATAAAGGCATCATCTGCGAGGACAACCAGAAACATTCCCATAATAAAGAGGCAATAAAATATTATCAATCGTGTGACAGAGCGGTGTGTTAGAAATATTTGACAATAGCCGGCAGAATAAATGGAGACAAAAAAACCAAGAAGCCCAATCACCACAAGGAAAAAACCGGATAAGGGGTCGACAGGCTGTTACGGAACTGATAATCAGCGTCAACACCATACCACATATAGTGCCTGTTGGTGAGATTAACACAACATACTGTATGCTTCTCGTGCCGAATTCCCATTCCGTAACAGCCTGTCGAGCCTTAAATGAAAGGGCAGGTCTGGCAAGCCAATAAGCAGGGTTACTGACTCAGGGGTACCACTAATCATTGACCATACACCGGCAATAACAGCAATCAGGCAAGAAACAGCTATAAGGGGAAAAGAAACAAGGATAAGCAACTTTTGCCATTTGAGAAATAGCGGTACAATCAGAAAAGTGGTAAATAGAATGAGATAAATTGAGAAAGAGACTAATGTAAATGGAGTAACTATCATTTCTTTACTAAAAACCTTTGCGACAAATTACTGATTTTTTGGTAACTATTCAGCCGATGTTTTTTAATACAATTATTATGACTATTCAGCCTACCTACTCACGCCAACTAAGGTAATGTCGTGTCAACTTTAATTTGACGCATAACCATTCGTAGGGACATCCCTGCCAGAGGTGCTACCTCCTGTCCCTACATATTAAACTATCCGACAATTGAGAGTTGACAGAACAATAGAAGATCGTTAAGGACTACTGTATGCCGGTATAAAAGGATTTCTCTCGAAGACAGCTTGAATGGTGTTGATGACAGAAAGGGAGTTCTTCCTGACAGTGGAGATGTAGCCCCTGATGCGGCAGAAAATGTTTGCTCCTTGAGTACTGCGAAAGGTACCCGATATTTTCTGCTGGACTTTTGTCATCCTAATGTCTCGTTCGGCCTGATTATTATCAAACTGAACATTAAAATCGTACATAAAAGCTAACGCTTCTCGTTGGTGCGTATTCAAACGGTCTATTAAGTTTTTAGCTCTGCTCTGTTTTTTTCTGCCGCGTTTCCCAGTCTGATTCAGAGAGATAGGAATTGGATTTTCAGTCAGTCCTTTTTTAATGATTTGGCAATATTTTTCTTCGAAGCTTCTGACCTGTAATGGATTCAACTGATTTGCTACGGCTTTTTTCTCTTCCACTGCCTTTTTGATCTCAAGCAGCAGATCAATCATATCCTTGGACCACTCTTGTTGACCCTGCTCCAGAATACCTGTCAGCTCCCGCAGGTGGTGGGCATTGCAAAGAGCGTGAGCACAATTGTATTTGAAATAGGGCTTCCAGAAATCATGAACT
>JAHIZN010000118.1 GCA_018814245.1 bacterium | reverse complement strand
AGATTGACACGACAGATTGTGCTGCAACAGATTGTAGAGACAGAGGGCAGGCACGGGGCATTGCCCCTACGGGTAATTATCGTGAACTTGAGTTTTCACACAGTCTGTTCCAGAGGGGCTCTCCTCTTGTGGTCGCTTATTGGTGGCATAGACAGGGGCAGACTCTGTCCATACATAATTAATTATGCGACAATTAACAGTTGACACGACAGTAGTGTCGCGTCAACCTTAAAATGACGGATGCGATTGTAGTAGGGGCAATTCATGAATTGCCCCTACAGCAGTGGCAGGTTTGCTCTTATATCCTAAATATCCGACAATTGAGCGTTGACACGACACTACAAGGAAATTATATGTCAACTTAATTAGTGGATTGAATATAAGTTACTTATATTCATGGAATACATCCTCTAAATCCTTTATAGTTTTTGCCTCAAACAAATGTTTCCTTAACTCTCGTGCTTTAGGCAAATTATGCGTATAATAAACAAGGTGTTTCCTCATCTGTCGTATTCCGGAACATTCCCCATACTTTTCTATACATTGTTTCAAATGAGTCATAGCAAGAGAAAGTTTTTCACCTGCATCTGGTTGCGTGAGATTTTCTTCTGTAAAGCTGCCCTGTTGGAACAGCCCCATATTCTTAAATATCCATGGATTTCCGAGTGCTCCTCTGCCAACCATAACTGCATCACACCCTGTTTGCTGGAACATCCTGACAGCATCCTGTGGGCTAAGAACATCTCCATTTCCTATGACAGGGATATGGGCTTTTTCCTTAACTTGTCTGATCCAATCCCAATTTGACAGTCCCCTGTATTCCTGAGCACGCGTCCGTGGATGAATGGTAACAAAGGCAATCCCACAGGATTCAAGCATATTTACTACAGATACAGGGTCTTCTGATTCTTTATCCCAGCCAGACCTTATTTTAGCTGAAACAGGTATATCAACTGCATTTACCACACGACTGGCTATTTTATTCATTAGAGGGAGATCTTTCAGGAGTGCTGACCCTTCGTTTTTACTGACAACCTTTTTTACCGGACAGCCAAAGTTCAGATCAATAACATTCGGATGGAATTTTTCTGCAACAATAATAGCTGCTTCAGCCATAACATCAGGGTCTGAACCATAGAGTTGAATGCCAATAGGTCGTTCCTCTTCTCTGAATTCCATCATCTCAAGTGTTTTTTTATTCTTATAGGTAATTGCTTTAGCACTTATCAGGTCAGTAAATACCATTCCTGCCCCAAATCTTCTGCATATTGTTCTAAATACAGAATCAGTAAATCCAGCCATTGGAGCAAGAACTAATTTACCAGATAGGTTGAAACTCATGGGTATCATAAACATTGCCTCAAGAAAAGAGAATTGATGTGTGGGATTGTGGAGGTGTAATTGTAGAGGTAATGAAAACCGCTGAAGCGGTTGTTGTCTCTTTGTTGCTTCCTTTCACCCACCCTGATAAATCAGGGTGAATTGAAAGTTAACCATCGTCAACTGAATGGTTACTCTTATGCTACTACATATGGCAGTAAAGCTACAACTCGTGCCTGTTTTATGGCAATACTAACAATCCGTTGATGTCTGGCACAATTCTTTGATGCCCGACGATGCATTATTTTGCCTCTTTCTGTAATATACCTTTGCAGTGTACCGATATCTTTATAATCTACAGACTCAACCTTGTTTACGCAAAACCTGCACACTCTTCTTTTAAGTGGCCTACGAAAACTTTTCTTGCCTTTTCTATTATCCATCATAGCCTGTTTCTCTCCTTTTATTAGTACTATCCCGACGACCTCGCAACATGATATGCCGCAACATGTTGTTGTTTGGATTCTATCTGTCGGAATAGTGTTAGATTAAAACGGAACATCATCACCCTTATCATCTTCATAAGAAGAAGGATAGCCCCCTTCACTTTTACTTGCTTCCGGATATTCATCCCCATATCCTTCATCCTTTCTTCCACTTCCAAGAAATTGAACACGATCTGCTATTATCTCAAGAACACTTCTTTTTTCACCACTTGTAGCAACCCATGAGCGTTGTTGGATACGACCTTCAAGCAATACCGGTCTTCCCTTGCTCAGATATTTATTGCAACTTTCTGCCTGTTTTCCCCAAACAACAACAGGAATAAAACTGACCTCTTCCTTTTTTTCGCCAGTCTGAGTCATGAAATTGCGATTTACTGCTACCGTAAAATGAACCACTGGTTGTCCGCTTGGTATATGTCGCAATTCTGGATCCTTTGTTAAATTCCCGGCTAAAATAACTCGATTATAATTTGCCATTATTTGCCCCCTTTAGTCGGATAGTCTGATACAGAGCTAGTTCACCGTGAATCGTAATTTTCCATTCAATAGTTAAGCGACTTTTTTAGGGTACTGCTCAAGACCAAATCATGTCAATCTTGTTTACAGAGAAAGAGCCACAAAGGGTGTAACTTCATAGATACAACCATGTTCCCTATAGTTTACACCCTTTGCGATTCTTTCTCTTTTTGTTGCAATAGCTATTAGCTAACAAGCTCCCAAATCGCTGACTTAAATGGAAGAAAATTACGATTTCGTATGAAGCAGCACAATACAGAGCTTAATTGCAAGCTTACAACCATGCTATTCCTCTGAAGGATTACTGGCTGTCTCTTCAGATTCTACATTGTCTTCACTGCCTGTTCCTTTATTTTTTTTATTATCCTTAGCCTTGATCAACTCGAATTTCTTTGTTGTCATATATCTCAATATAGGCAGAGATATTCTGAGCAAACCTTCTAATTCAGGGATAATATTCTTTGAAGCTCCAAAGTAAAGAATATAATAGAATGCCTCCTTGTGTTTATCAATAGGATATGCCAATCTTCTTAAACCCCATTCCTTTAATCCTTCGAGAGTGCCACCTTCTTTTGCAATAAGTGTTTCTATTTTATTAAATAGTTTTTCCAACTCATCCTTTTTAGTTTCTGGATTTACAACCAACATACATTCATATGACTTCAATGAACCATGTCACCTCCTTACAGCATTTACTAATCTGGGATAGTATATCACATTAATTTAATTTTATCAAGAAAAATTTTCGAGTTTATGTAATGGGTCAGTATTTAGTGGTAATTCCCTGCTTTAGACTTGAGTAAAATGACGCAATCTAAGGGTTGCGGCTATCAATTCCCGTAACCGTTCAGGTAGTGCAAGAAAAGGAGATGTGGGGGATTATGGAGGAGATAAGGAGATATAGGGATTAGAAAAATATGAGGTAACTATTCAGGTAGTGTAAGAAGGGGGATACGGAGATAGAGGGGATAAAGGGGATGGGTAATATCAAAGTATTTCTGTTTCTGCCTTGTT
>JAHIZN010000117.1 GCA_018814245.1 bacterium | reverse complement strand
GAAGACTGCATCCTTTCGGCGGGTAATGCCTAAGTCGGAGGGACGCCAGCGGTGTCTAAGGTCAATTGCGGGCACATAAATGTTATACTTGGAACAGGAGAGAGCCTTATGTAGGTCTGTGTCTAAAGTCTTAAGGATACAGTAAGTATAACTTAAATTGTTAAAGCAATAGGGAATGTAACGCCAATAAGGCAGTCAGAGCCGCTCGTAGTAGTGATGAAGTTCCTGTAATGGGAATGGAGCGAAGGGGCGTGCCGTAGTATCGCAGTAATGTTTCATAGGCATGGCAATGGATATTGGAGGTTGCGAAAAGAAAATCTAATGGCATTACTGGCTCAGGAAGCAGTAGGGAACAAGACGCAAAGGTTCAAGAAGCTATGGAGAACATATTTACTGGATGAACGGTTTCTCTACGACTGTTTCCAGATGCTGAAAGATGCAGCACCTGGAGTAGATGGGGTAGTTATCAAGGACTATGATGTCAACCTACTGGCTAATATCAAGAAGCTGGCTAACAATCTTTCAACATGGAGCTACAGACCGACGAATGTAAAGCGGGTGTGGATTCCAAAGAAAGGCGGGAAGCTTAGACCTCTGGGTATTCCCACAGTAGAAGACAAGATAGTTCAGATGGCGTGCAAGAGGGTATTGGAGGCTATCTACGAAGGTAGTTTTAATCCAATATCGTATGGATTCAGACCTAAGAGGAGCTGTCATATGGCTCTGCATCAGGTCAGTTGGGATTTGAATCGTGAGAATGTAAGTACGGTAGTGGATATGGACATTGAAAAGTGCTTTGACAGCATAGACCACAAAATGCTTCTGAAGGTAATTGAGGTCAGGGTTGATGATAAAGACTTGATTCGATTATTGGTCAGAATGCTCAGGACAGGAAGCATGGATGGCAGTAAGTATACACCAGCAGGGACAATTGGTACTCCGCAAGGGTCAGTACTTAGCCCTCTTCTGGCTAACATATACTTACATTACATCATTGATGTGTGGTTTATGAAAGAATTCAAAGCCAAGCAGAAAAAGTATGGATTCTGTTCAATAGTCAGATATGCAGACGATTTTGTCGCATGTTTTGAACATCCAGCTATTGCAAGCCTGTTTGTGAATCAGTTAAAACACAGGCTTAGCCTATCCCTGCTAAAGGTAGCTAAAGACAAGTGCCGTATGGTTAGCATGGGAAAGAGGGTGGACGCACAACGCAGAAATCATAGAGGCAATTCGTTCAACTTTTTAGGATTTACATTCTATAACACGAAAACAAGGAGCGGAGCATACACAGCGAGATTAAAAACCAGCAAAGACAATATGTCTTCTAAGCTGAAAGCAATGTCAACCTACATCAAGAAGGCAAGGAGTACCCTTCCAATTAAAGAATGGTGGAAAGTGGTCGTAGCTAAGGTGAAGGGGCACATTCAGTACTTCGGTGTATCAGGGAATTTCAGACAAATCTCTGCATATGTGTACTGGACAAAAGAGATAGCATTCAAATATGCCAATCGTCGAAGCCAGAAGCGTAGCTACAACTGGGAACAGTTCAACAGATTTGTCGAATTCAATCCGCTGCCAACCCCAACGATAAAGTACAACTTGTGGGAGAACCCATGTGCAAAGTTAAATTTGGCATCCTGAAGAAAGATGCTTCGTAGAGCCGTGTGAGGGAAAACTTCATGCACGGTTCAATCGGGGGGTTGGTGTGGCAACATGCCAATCTACCCTATAATCAAAGCCTAACAAGAAAAATGAACCTGACAAGGAGCTGGTTATTTTTGTGGTTAGCCTTACAAGAGAGCGGAAGATATTGCTCGGGCGTAAGATAGCACTCTTGCGTAAGATGTCGCTCGGGCGGAAGATAGTAATCAGTAGCAAAATAACAGACAGTCGTAAGATAGTAATCAAACCTAATCACTTGTTAGGCAGTAATAAGAAGGTAACATATTATGCAAACATACTGTGTAGAAACAACAGTTTCAAATGATAGGACTCTTACCATCAGAGAGTTACCTTTTCAGTCAGGTGATAAAGTTGAAATCATCATACACGGTTATAAACAAAAGCCTGCTAACTATCCTTTGCGTGGTAAAACAACTCACTATATTGATCCATTTGGAAGTGTTGCCGAAAATGAATGGGATGTGCTAAAATGATTATTCTCGATACACATATCTGGATTTGGTGGATTCATGGTGATAAACAACTTACTCAGAAACAAACAAAAATTATTGAAGCAAACGAGATGAACATCATTGGCGTAAGTAGTATTTCATGTTGGGAAATAGCAAAACTTGTTGAATACAAACGGCTTGAGTTACCGTGTCTATTAAGCGATTGGTTCAAGCAGGCATTAAGTTATTCTGGTATTCGTCTTCTTGAATTAACACCAGAGATTGCGATAGAATCTACCCGATTGCCAGGAGAGTTTCACCGAGATCCCGCTGATCAGATTATTGTTGCAACAGCAAGAATCTATGGCTGTTAACTCGTGACATCCGATAACAAGATTATAAAATATCCATATATTGAAACCATAGTATAGAGTTGTCTAACTCATCGTTGCTCGTGCCAAGATAAATCCGAGACCTTGGGATTGAGCATAATCTCATGAAATTGGTTGGAACAAAACATCTATTGGGATATTAATCATGCAGAATTATCCCCTTTCTGTATATCATGTAAAAAGTAATGATATACAGAAAGAATTATACAAAATTTATGGGTTTTTGCCAATTTTTACTTAACTTTTTGATTAAATTGTGATAAATTACAGAAACTGTATAATTACTTGTTAGCCTTACAAGAGAGAAGTCAGGCAGTAAGATAGAAATCAGGCGTTAAGCGAGATGTCAGACGGTAAGCAAGAAATCCTCAATGCAACTAAATGGAGATACAACCAAATTGAAGCAATTAATTTCTTTTAAGTCTGGAAAAAAGTGAGCTATGTTATCATGAAAATATACATTGATACTTGCGGTATTCAAAGACCCTTAGATACAAAAAGTCAATTGAGAATTATACTTGAATCTGATTCAATACTCGGACTCATCGAATTCCGTAAAGGAAACTACGCTGATTTGATTACTTCAGATGTTTTGAGATTTGAAATCAGAAACTGTCAAAATGTCGTTAGACGAGAATATGCTGAAGATATCCTGAGAAAAGCCAGAATAGATATATCTCTTACAGAAGAAATCAGAAAACATGCGGTTGAGTTGGAAGGGTTTGGTTTCAGAGGAGTTGATGCTTTGCATTTGGCTTCTGCAAAAGCAGGTAATGCCGACTTTTTTTGTACCTGTGATGACGAAATTATTAAAAAGGCAAAGTCGATGAAAGCAAACAAAATAAAAGTGCTTTCACCGATAGACCTGATAAAGGAGCTTAAGTTATGATTATTGAACAAAGACCCATGTGTGAAGTCATAAGCGATGCAATACATATTCTGACATCTCAAATCGGTCATGCAAACACAGCGAGATTCATCAATTATTTTTCTGTTGGTTTCGGAGACTATACCGAAGAACGCAAACAACTTTTTGCCAAATATACAGTTGATGATATAGTCAAAGAGATAAAAGAATATAAAAAAAAGCCTAACTAAGTCGGTATAATAGACTGGGCGGAGAAGTCAGACGGTAAGATAGAAAACGGGCGTTAAACAAGAAGTCGGACAGTAAGATAGGTGTCAGGCGTTAATCGAGAGGTCAAACGGTAAGATAGAGATGAGGCGAATAATCGCGAAACATACAAGAAGAAAGTCTAACAAAAGAATGAACCAGACAAGGAGCAGTGTACTGCTTTTGTCGTTAGGTGAGGGAACAATGACAACAGTATTCGATGCTCTCTTTTTCCTCTTTCGTATCTACATCGTCTTTGGAGTCTATTTGGCGGCAAAGCATTTCGCATCCGAAAGCGAATGCCATAAAGCCAAAGCCTATCTCTGTGCGATTGGAGTTTTCCGCATTCTTGGCTGGAATGTCTTGGACCAACTACGGAACACATGCCGAAGATGCCGATCCCCTTTACGGAGGTGGAGAAACTGTAGTTGACTTTGAGCCGACCGAGGATCAGCGAAACAGGCATGGTATGTTCATTTTCACTGTACTCGCCGTCACCAGTGTGGTCGGAACCTACCATGGCTTGAAGAAACGAAAGATTCAGGAGAGATGAACACCGAACAAGGAAGACCTTGGGGTCAAACCTTGATTACGGAATTCACAATATTTCGGTAAACTAAAAGAGTATCCTCTCAAAATTTCATGGTAAATGATAAAAAACTAAAAGAAATAGTCCTTTATGCCGAAATATAAAACATGATGAAAGAAAAAAAAACTCTATTGGAACAATTGAATGTCAATCT
>JAHIZN010000116.1 GCA_018814245.1 bacterium | reverse complement strand
TTGGAAAATATATTGAGATTATTCCCAACCCCTTGGTAGAGTAAGTGTTATGACCTATTTAGAATTACTGTCCTTATGTCGGAGTTTCAGGCTAATAGAAATTTTCTTGACTTCTAACCATGGATATGATATAATTTATATGTAACTACTCAGCTATTGTTATTTTAAGCACATTTGTAGCTACTTAGGCAGCAAGAATACAGAATACAGAATTCAGGAGTCAGAAGTCAGAATGAAAACACCTGCTATGATAGTTTTCGCAGGAAATATGGGGATATTGAGAGAGAGATAATGGGATTTATAGGCTTACTCTGTAGCTATTCTGAATTCTGACTCCTGAATTCTGTATGCCTGAATAGTTACGAATTATTCTCCCATAGATATTTACACCCTTTGTGGCTCTTTCTCTACAGAGAGATTGACACGACAGATTGTGCTGCAACAGGTAGAGACAGAGGGCAGGCACGGGGGACTTGCCCCTACAGGCAACTATCGTGAACTTGAGTTTTCACACAGTCTGTAAGGAGGGAGCCTCTCCGGCAGGGATGTCCCTACAAATGGTTATGCGACAATTAACAGTTGACACAGCACTACTACTTATCTTCCTTCTTAGCGGTTGCATAATAGTCAACATTATCTCGTGCAAGAGAAGAAATATGTTTTAGCTTATTCTTCATTCCAGTCCGCTCTTGTTCAGACAATTTATCAACAAATAATATCCCATCCAGATGATCTATTTCATGCTGAATAACCCGAGAGACTAAGCCATCTACTTCTACTTCAAACTCAATACCATCTATATTGATTCCAGATGCCTTGATCTTTTCCGAGCGTTTTATCCCACCCTTTGTCCCCGGTATACTAAGACAGCCTTCTTCATGCATCTTTTCGCCTCTGGTTTTGATGATTTCGGGATTGATAATCACCATGGTTTCAGTTGAGTTTTCTGTAGTGCTAACATCTACAACAATTATCCTTTTAGATACACCAATCTGTGGGGCAGCAAGACCAACTCCACAATTTGTATACATGGTATCAATCATATCTGCAATCAAATCTTTATCTTTTTCACTTATTTCTGTTAAGGTTTTTGCTTTTTTTCTGAGGATTGGACTTCCGTAAAGTTTTATCGGCAGGATGGACACTATTGGAACCCCTTAAACAAAATGGTGCCGGAGGTGGGAATCGAACCCACACGAAGGGTGAACCTTCACCAGATTTTGAGTCTGGCGCGTCTGCCAATTCCACCACTCCGGCATATCATACTTACTACTTAGGTTGTTTCAGGCTATTAATTATACAATCACATATAATTCATTTCTACAACTATCTGCCTAAGTAGTTATATTATACCTAAAATTTATTAATTTGTCAAATAGATTTTCATTAATTTAATAATAGTTTGAAGCTGCTTAATTATTCAACAGGAGAAGGCTATATAATTGATAACTGTTCGGGTATGCAGAATTCAGAATGAAAACGGCGACCACAAGGGTCGCAGCTACAAGTTGCCAACGAATAGCTGTAGCTGCAGGGTTGCCAGGGGTGCTACCCCATTGTCCCTGCCTTAACCTTTTTACACCTGAATAGTTACTATAATTGCAAGCATTAGCCAGCCATACCCAATGTTATCCCTATCATGATCATACCTACAATTAATATCCCTGTAATAATCATAGATGGTGCACCAAAAACAAGGAGAGCCTTAAAGGTTGAAATGCGGTGAACCTCACGAATAGCTATTACTTGCATCTTGAATACCCACATAATAATCAGGAGTTTAAGAAAGAAATAAATAAAAAAATTTAACTCACCACAAGCCTTAGAGATTAATAACGCTGGCACGGTTAACATATTTGGGGCAAGGCTGAGTCCCAAAGCAATTAATAAAACAGAGGCTTTTCCCTGCCCATTAAGCCATTCGGCAACTATATGAAATATTGCCCCTGAAATAAACCATACTCCAGCAATCCCTATCACGCCCAACACCAACCAAAGTGGAAGAAATGATTTGGCAATTGAAGAGGAATTTGCTCCAAGAAAGATGAATTCAGAAATAGAAATGCTTATCCCTGAAAGAATAATAATTAAGGCAACATAAAAACCTGCCACTGTGTTTGGTAGCCGTTGCATACACCTAATTGGATTGGTAAATAATTGATAGATTATCTCCAATCCCTGCATTCCCATCTCTTCTTGTTGTTCACGAGATTCTATAGGGTTCATTCTAAGGTCTCCAGCAATATTCAAGGCAGGGAGATTTCAGGAATAAAGAGTTTTTAGAAAGTATTGTTCCAGAAGAGAAACCTTCTATTAAACCCTTGAGCCATTGAAAGGGCTCATCCTCCTCAACAATTGTTGGCTCACCCTTAATCCCTGCCAATTGAGCAGCTATGGCTATGGTTTGTTGATAATCACCAATCTCATCTATTAACCCAGCCTTTTTTGCTTGCTGACCGGTAAATATTCTACCATCAGCCAATCCTTTTAATTTATCTTCTGGTATGTTTTGTCTTCCATTTTTTACTGCCTGATAAAATTGCTGATAGGCATTATCAATTACCCCCTGGAGTATTACTCTCTCATCTTCTGACATTGGTCTGGCAATAGAACCTATATCCTTATGCTGACCACTTTTTATTACCCGCAGATTTACCCCAACCTTTTCCAAAAGACCTGATACCTCTGGAAGATGCATTATAACACCAATTGAACCAATAAGACTTCCTTCATTAGCAATTATTTTGTCTGCAGGACAGGCAAGATAATAAGCCCCGGATGCACCGATATCACCAATAGAGACAATTACCTTTTTGTTATATTTTTTTAACTCTTTTATCTGATTATATATTTCCTGAGTAGCAGCTACTGTTCCACCAGGGCTGTTTATCCGTAAGATTACAGCTTTGATTGAACGGTCATGCTTTATAGCTGATAATCTTTTTACAATTCTGTCAGCACTCTTGGCAGATCCTCCCCATACCTCTTCTGTTGAATTTTGAAATGAGATCTCCCCATATATCCGTACTACTGCAATCTTTTTTTGCAAACCAATGGTTGCGGTAATTCCTTTTTGCTCTTTCGTACCCTGAGTAAATACAAAACATATCCCAATAATAATAGCTACAGAACAAAGAATAATAATCCCGCCGCCAATCAAATTTTCTTTTTTCATTCATCAGTCTCCTTTTCTTGCTATCCAAGTGTCATAGTATAGCACCAATAATCAGGGCTGTCAATAGAAATCTGATAATATGCGTAATAGGTCAATTATTGATAAGGAAACGGATAATTCTCCTCTTTTATTAAACCGCTGAAGCGGTTAAATTGTTCGGCTGTTTTTAATCTCACCCACTAACCCTCGCCAGCGATTATCCTTCCCCACATCTTTTGGGGACAGAATACTGACGGAAAATGCTGCAAAACAACAGAAGCATGTGTCGCAAAATGATTAATAATTCAACAATTCATTAATTCAGCAATTGTCAATTTTCAATTTTCAATTTTCAATTGTCAATTGTTGAATTGTTGAATTGCTGAATTAATGGTGGTTGGACTTGTGGGTAAGGATAATCGCCAGCAGGGGGAGGAAAAAGGTGATAAAAAAACATCAGTCTCGCGTTTTTCACTCGGAATTACTACAGAATTGTTGATTCCA
>JAHIZN010000115.1 GCA_018814245.1 bacterium | reverse complement strand
CAGGGACAAGCCCTGCAGCTACAGATATATGCATTTGTGCTTGTATCTGCGACCCTTGTGGTCGCCTCTTGTGTTGTCAGCAGGGACAAGCCCTGCAGCTACAGATATATGCATTTGTGCCTGTAGTTGCGACCTTTGTGGTCACCTCTTGTGTTGTTAGCAGGGACAAGCCCTGCAGCTACAGATATATGCATTTGTGCCTGTAGCTGCGACCCTTGTGGTCGCTTCTTATGTTGTTGGCAGGGACAAGCCCCCTGCAGCTACAGATATATGCATTTGTGCTTGTAGCTGCGACCCTTGTGGTCGCCTCTTAGTCAAGACACCAAGAGCAAGCCCTACTTTGACAGGCTCAGTAACTATGTGTCGAGAAAAAACTTGAACATCGAGTATTAACAAAGGCTTTAGGGCTGCAACTATCATTGATTGTATAGTAGCACAGGCTTCCAGCCTGTGCTACTATACAATCTGAAGGAGTAATAACTATGACTCAAGTAGTTATTCCTGATAAGTTATTCTTTAGTATCAGCGAAACAAGTAAATTAACAGGCATAAAGTCTTATGTTCTAAGATATTGGGAATCAGAGTTTAATGTCTTGAAGCCGGATAAGACAACCGGTGGACAGAGAAGATACCGTAAAAAAGATATAGAATTGCTTCTGAAGATAAAGGAACTATTGTATGTTCAGGGATATACTATTGCCGGAGCACAAAGATACCTGAAAAAAGAGAAAAAAGCGTCAGAAGAAGTGGCGGTAGCCAATGTTATTGGGTTAAAAAATGAATTGAAGGAGATGTTGAAGATTATAGGGCACAAAGAGTGAGCGTTCAGAATGCAGGATACATGAATAGTTGCGACAATTGATGAATTATGGTAATCGCAATCTTCAGCTTGCGTATCTGCTCGCAGGTTAAAACTTGCGATTATCGCAGATTGAAATCTGCGGCTACCAGAATATGAAGGAGTTCTCTCATCATGCCAAGAAAAATCAGAGAATTGATACAGGATCTGCGAAATGTTGATTTTTATGAGATCGTTGGCCGTGGTAAGGGATCGCATCGTAAATTCACACATCTCCGCTATTCTGGTGCAGTTACGCTTAGCGGAAAACCCGGCGATGATGCAAAGCCTTATCAGGAAAAGCAAGTTCAACGAGCTATTGAGGAGGTGCAGAAATGAAGCTGAGTGATCAATACCATAAATGGGTGGAGTGGAGTGAAGAGGATCAGGTGTATATTGGCATGTGTCCTGATATGATTACAGGGATACACGGTGATGACCCTCTGCAGGTATACAAGGAACTATGTGAGGTGGTTGAAGATGTTGTTAGTCACTTCGAATCAGAGCGGCATTCCCTGCCTGCACCTTGCATTAGACCCATGCAAAAAGTTGCATAAGAGCTGGGGACAGGCATTGTATTTAAGGCAATGAACGATCCTCATCAGCAATTCAATGATTGACAATTCATCAATTCAGTAATTGCCAATTGCTGAATTGTTGAATTGATGAATTAATGGTAGTTGGACTTGTGGATAATTGCATCAAGTTTCGTTAGTCAGCAGCTATTACAACGAGAAGAGGCAGCACCTCTGGCAAAGAAAGAACCACAAGGGGTGTAAACATCGATGGTGTCGTAGAATAAATTAAATGAGCAAGGACGATAGCAGGGACAAGCCCTGCAGCTACAGCTCTACCATGAGCTGTCTACTTTACGACACCACCAAATATCGGTGATGTCTCCATTTTCTCCATTATCTCCTTATCTCTCTATTCTTTATCTCCCTATCTCCCAAGAATTGAGAGCGAAACAGGAGTAATTGCAAATGAGAAAAGCTGTTGACAAGGGCCAGAGTTTCTTATGATTTACGCCCTTTGTTGATAATTCTCTGTATTTGCTGCTGTTGTTATGTTTTTGTGGCTTAATGCAACAATCGCACAGTTCGCAAATTTCTGATGCGAAATGCTGAAAAACAACGAGAGGCTTAATGCACAAGGAGGAATTAAAGATGAAACGCTTTTTATTGTCCTGTGTTTTATTATCTTCAGCAGCCGTTGCCTATGCCCAGCCAGACAGGGGTATTGACATTACCATCTATACTCAGGATCTGGCTATGGTTAAAGAGGTGAGACAGATTAAGGAAAGACAGAAGGCAGCTGCCTCATTGATTACCTTTTCTGATCTTCCATCACAACTTGACCCAAGCAGTATCTCTGTATCTCCAATCTCTTGTCTACAGCAAAGCTATGAATATGACCTCTCAGATTTCAGTAAATTGTTGGAAGGTTGTGTCAACGGAACAGTGTCAATAAGCCTTAAAAATGGAAAGGTATTTGAGGGTTGTCTCTTGGGTTTTGATCAGCAGTGGATATTTTTAAGGGACAAAGACAGGGTGAGGTTACTCTCAATTAATGATATTTGTGATATTAGCCTTCAGGATCTCCGGGATAATTTGCTCACCACGCCTACCCTTGCGTGTACGCTTGCCGAGGACAATGCATTACCCCAACAGATAACCCTTCGTTATCTTACAGCCGGGATAGGTTGGAAATGTGATTACACAGCTATTGTTAATGATACTGATACAGCTATGGAGCTTTCGGCTAAAGCAACTATAAATAATCAGAGTGGTGGAAAATTTCCACAGGCAAGAATAAAATTGGTAGCTGGAAATCCTTACAGGATACGAGATATGCCTTCCCAAAGATATGAAGTTCGGAAGATGGCTATGGCTGCATCCCCCTTAAATGCTGAGGCAGGGGGAGAACAGTATGATAGTCGTGAAGGAATAGGGGAGTATTATCTATATACCATAAAAAATCCTGCTACACTTAATAATAATCAAATAACTCAGATAGATTTTTTATCACAAATGTCTGTGCCTGTCAAAAAAAGGCTTAGCTATGACTATACCAAATCAGCAAAAAATGCAAGACTTATCCTGTCCTTTAAGAATGAAAAACAGGGTGGTCTGGGTATTCCCTTGCCAAAAGGCAAGATTCGTTGTTATAAACAGGATGAAGAGAATTTCTCGCAGTTTATTGGAGAGAATATCATCGAACATACACCAGTTGATGGCGAGATAACCCTTTGCCTTGGTGATGCCTTTGATATTACGGTTAACAGAGAGACAAAAGACAGAAGAGTATTGTCTAGGGAAAGGGTTGAAGAGGATTATGAGGTCAGAATAAAAAATAGTAAAGAGGAAAAGGTATCTGTAGAGGTTGTAGAACATGCCTGGGGCAGCTGGGATGTAATCAGAAGTACCCATAAGTATGTTAAAAAGACCGCAGATACATTGGTGTTTGAGGTCGAAATAGCACCGGATACAGAGGAATCTCTATCGTATACTGTGGCTTATAGAAGATAGTGCTTCTGCATATCTGTGGCGAATTAAACATATGATAATTGGTTAATTATTTTGCATGAGAAATGGACAACTATTGCCAAAGGTGGTAATCGTTCAGGCTATAACATTAAAAGTGTAAGAAGGGGGATATGGAGATATGCCATGAGATATGGGGATAATAATATAATCAATGCCT
>JAHIZN010000114.1 GCA_018814245.1 bacterium | reverse complement strand
TTTGTGTGAGTGTAACTATCTGATCTCCCATGTGCAACAATATAGCACATTTTATCTTAAAATGCAAGCAATAATTTCATTTCTCAGAGATTTTTGGTTGATTCAAAATGTGTATGAAATAACAATAGCTGAGTAGTTACGAAAAATAAACAAACTAATACAATCTACTTATCTTCATTTGAATTTCCTTATCTCCATCTCCCTATTTTTATTATCTCCATATCCCCTTCGAATTCCATTCTGACTCCTGACTCCTGAATTCTAACTGCTTAAAACCTTACCGCTGTAGACATATTGCTTGTCTTAAAGGATGTTCCTTCATTATCATAATACTTTTTCGCAGAATAAACCATATCAATATTATCAGATAGCCCATAACTTATCTGAGTTGTAAGGCTTGTATTCTTTTTTGATTCTTTTATATCCTTTTGGTCATAAAAGGCATTAACACCAATTCTTTGTTTTGTAATTGCAGCAAAAACATTTTTATCTACTGTAAGCTGACTGGTAAGTCTTGGATTACTGTTCTTAGTATCCTCGCAATAAAAACCTAATGCAATGGCTTTCATGATGTTAAAGTTTATATTCCCACAAGCAACCTTATTCTTTGTTGTGGTTGTTGCCGTTGGTATGGGTTTGGTTACCTCATAGGATGAATTAAACAGCCCATAAATAAAGTTGTCATCATCCTCTCTAACTCCAAGCCCCCAATCAGTTCTGAAGGACTCAAGCACACCAAAGCCTCCCTTAATTCCATATCCCATCCCATTTCCGGCATTCTTGATGTCAGCATAATCCCCATAAAGGGTAGCATATTCCTTAAAAACAGGGATAGAAAAATCTATCCCATAAACAGTCAAATTCTTTTTAATATCAGTATTAGTACCTGCCTTTGTATCATTTACATAAGAAAAGCCAACCTCTGTACTTTTCATGACAGGCATAGCAGCTAATGGTTTCACAAAACATCTTAATCCATACAATCGGGGTGAGATAATATCATTGACCATGGTTTCCACCCCACCGGCATTAAGATTAAAATCAATGGTTGATCCTAATGTTCTTTTATTCGGTGTCAGGGTATTTTTTCCACTTTTAGTATTCTCTCTGGACATATTTGCATAATCACTAACAATAAACCCATTTCCAAGTGTAGCCCTGTCTATATTTCCAACCCGGAGATACAGGGGTTCTGCCTTTTTTTCAGCCCACTGGACATACCTGAGAATTGTAGCGATATCTTCTTTTCCATCCCAATCCTCTTTCCTGATACCATCCTCATCATTCCATCTAAGTGGTAGATCCATTCCCATTTTAAGCTGCCCAAAGACAAATTCAGGCTGAATATTTATCTCATAATACATCTTATTGTCTATGATTAAAGCCCCTATTTTCCCATCGCAAGTTTCAATCATTCCACCCCATACAGGCGAAACAACAACACTTAATAACCCACAAAAGATTAAAGACTTAAAATAACGCATAATCGTACCTCCTCGAATAATTATGGATTATGAATTATTAATTATAAATTGAGAAAGAAGAGTTACCATAACAAAAGGTAGTAACCCTCTTACTCCTAACTCATAATTTTAAATAATAATAATCTCCTCGCCTTTAATTTATAATTTATAATTTATAATTCATAATTCTACAACAAGCTTATATCCTTTGGCTTAAGATCCTTAAGCATATCCTTAAACGCCTGAACCTCATTATCATCAATTGGGGTTTGCGGCATAGTAGCCATGCTCAACACAGGGTCAGAAACATATATTGGTGAAGATGTCCGCAAGGCAAGGGCAATGGCATCACTTGGACGACAATCAATTTCCTTGAAATGGCCATTCACCCGAACCTCTATCTTCGCAAAATAGGTATTATCCTGAATCGCATTAATCACAATCCCCTGAATTACCACACCCGTGGTTTCAATTATTGTTTTCAGCAGGTCATGGGTTAATGGTCGTGAAGAAACTATACCCTCTAAGGCAAAAAGAATAGCTTGTGCCTCAAATAATCCTACCCATATAGGCAAAACCCTTTTCCCATGCTCATCTTTTAATATGATTATAGGCATATTGCTTGCATCCATAGCAATACCAGCTACCTTTACCTCAATCATACTTCCTCCCCTTATTACTTAAGCAACATGCCTGTATATACTCAAATAAATTATGTTTCCAAAAACAAGAGGCAACCACAAGGGTTGCAGCTACAAGTCAATACGAATAATTGTAGCTGCAGGGCTTGTCCCTGCCTGTAGCTGCAGGGCTTGTCCCTGCCTGTAGCTGCAGGGCTTGTCCCTGCCTGTAGCTGCAGGGCTTGTCCCTG
>JAHIZN010000113.1 GCA_018814245.1 bacterium | reverse complement strand
TAGCGAAACAAGAGTAATTGCAAATGAGAAAAGCCTGACAATGGTCAGAGTCTCTTATGATTTACACCCTTTGTGGATCTTTCCCTGTATTTACTGCTATTGTTATGTTTCTGTGGCTTAATGCAACAACCGCACAGGTGGTGTCATTTTGCAGCTACAAAGCCAATATGAAGAATCGCAGCTGCAGGTTTGCCCCTACATCCTAAATATACGACACTTGAGAGTTGACACGAGAGGTTGTTACGGAACTAATAATCAGTGGCAACACTATACCATATATAGCACCTGCTGCTGAGATTAGCACAATATGCTGTATGCTTCTCGTACCAAATTCCCATTCCGTAACAGCCTGACGAGAGTAGAATCGTTTAGTCGATGTAACCGCAATCACCAACATTTCCCCTTAATATATTAAGCCCGTGTGGAAGTGCTGGCATAATTACATCTAAGCATTCTGCTGCTCCCTTGGGACTGCCGGGCAGATTAACAATCAGGCATTGCTTTCTTATGCCGGCTATAGCCCTTGAAAGCATGGCGTGAGGGGTAATTTTAAGACTGGCAAATCGCATGACTTCGGCTAATCCAGGTACATTCTTCTCTATTACCATGGAGGTAGCCTCAGGGGTAACATCTCGTGGAGAAAATCCTGTGCCTCCTGTAGTCAGAACAAGCTCGCAACCCGTTACATCTGCCATCTCAATAAGTTTTTGAGCAATTATCTCCTTGTCATCAGGAACAATCTCGTACTGGATAATCTCACTATCTATCCTTGTTGTCACTATTCCTCGAATTGCCTCACCACTTTTGTCCTCTCTCATCCCACAGGAACATCGATCACTTATGGTTAATATCCCTATCTTGAACATCTTATAACCTCCATAATACTATTGATGTACATTAGTACTTTACCCGTGAAATTTTTGCTTTTTGTGCAAGAAAATTTACAACATTTTCGCTAATTACATATTGCGTAATGGGTTAGCTGTGTGGTATTTTACCCCGCACATGCCACAAGCAAGTGCAACACTATTATAGAGAAAGAGCCACAAAGGGTGTAAATTCTTAAGATGAACAATTATTCTCCCTAAGATATTACACCCTTTGTGGCTCTTTCTCCGCCAAAGGTGCTACCTCTTTCCGTTGCAATAGCTGCTGGCTAATAAGCTCCTTTCGTAATTTACTACACATCCCTTTTTGTTTCGGCTTGTCCGAGTTAGGGCAGACACAGGGGTCTGCTCCTACAACTTATCGTACATTTTCTCTGCCTGTTTCATATCCTGCAGGGTATTTACATTAAAAAACATGTGCATCTGCGGGTCAAATTGTCTTACTGCTTCTTCTTCAATATACCTTACCCTGACCGTATTTAATAATTGTAAGATGCGAAATTCCCCTGACTTTTTTCCTTGAGATTCAACCGTATTTGTGCTTATTAATCCTTCGATTATTTTGATACAATCCTTGGTATATATCCCGCAAAGCGGTTCAGCTCGGTTATGTATCATAGGGATAAGTGCCATATCTTCTGGCTTGATTTGGGATATTATGTGTTTGATAAACCCTATGTTGATAAATGGCATATCACAGGCAAGCACAAGATTATGTTGGGTATCTGATGCTAAGAGCCCGGCATGGATACCGCCAAGCGGACCGATACCACAAATTATATCACTAACTACCTTGACATCCGGATACTTATCTCCATAGATCCGGAGGAGACTATCTTTTGCATTAGAAACAACAATTATCTGCCGACATACCCCTGAAAGCATATCAATCAATGTCTCAATTACTCGTTTTCCTTCAATCATCATCTCAGCCTTATTGGATCCAAAGCGTAAACTCTGTCCACCCGCCAGGATTATGGCATTTGTTTTATACATTAGTGCTCCTATTGTAAGGACAAATTCCTATTTACTTGTAACTATTCAGGTAGTGTAAGAAGGGGGATACGGAGATAGAGGAGATAAAGGGGATGGGTAAGATCAAAGCATTGGGTTTCTGCCTTGTTTGTGTAATGTTAATAAGATATTCACCACCCAACCCCTGCCAGCTGTGGATAACTTGATACTCAAATATTTACCAATAATCTATTATCTCCCTATCTCCTTCATC
>JAHIZN010000112.1 GCA_018814245.1 bacterium | reverse complement strand
TCTCGACCCCATTCGCTTTACTCAGGGTAAACTCCGGGAGAGATCTCAACTCACATCGACATACATGACCTTATCGTTCTTGTTCGTTAATAGGTATATGTAAGTATCGCTGCACCCTTGGCATGAGATTTCTCCCTTTGGTCGAAATGACAATGAGTGAGCGTGGCATTATTATAGCATTTTGTCCAGTAAAAGATGTGGGGCAAGATAAGTGCATTCGCAGGGGCAGGCTCTGTCCATACATAATCAACTATGCGACAATTAACAGTTGACACGACAGTAGGCACAGATGCGTATAATAATTGTAGCTGCATGGTTTATCCCTGCCGACCACACAGAGGTGGTATAATCAGAATTGCTGGATTACGAGAAAACCTGCTTGACATATAATATGATATGTGTTATCTTGTATCATAGCATTTGGTCAAGGAGTTAATCATGAATAACACTAAATTCCAGTTAGTCTCCCCATTTCTTCCTGCTGGTGACCAGCCAAAGGCAATATCCCAATTGGTTGCAGGATTGGAGCAGTGGTTAAATGACCAAATTCTCCTGGGTGTTACCGGCTCAGGAAAGACATTCACCATTGCCAATGTCATTGCCCAAGTAAACAGACCCACTATGGTTATTTCCCACAATAAGACCCTTGCTGCCCAGCTCTACAATGAGTTTAAGAACCTGTTTCCTCATAACGCTGTCTGTTACTTTGTCAGCTACTATGATTATTATCAGCCAGAGGCATACCTGCCTGCAAGCGATACCTACATTGAAAAGGACTCATCCATCAACGATGAATTAGACAGGCTGCGGCTGGAGGCTGCCTGTACCCTGATTTCCAGAAGGGATGTGATCATTGTTTCCAGTGTTTCCTGTATTTACAATATTGGCTCACCGCAGGAGTATAAGGATGCCTATCTTCTGGTTCAAAAAGAGGACATTGTCAGCCGTGAGATGATCCTGAAAAAACTGATTGAAATCTATTATGAACGCAATGATATTGACTTTGCCCGAGGTAAATTTCGTGTTCGAGGGGATACCATTGAAATATTTCCATCGTATAGCCAGACTGCCCATCGGATTGAGATGTTTGGGGACAGAATCGAACGAATAAGTGAGATTGCTTCAGCAAGTGGTCAGAGGATTCGTGAACAGGATAGCCTCTTAGTTTATCCGGCAAAGCATTTTGTCACCACCAAATCAAGGATTGAAAGGGCAATCCTATCCATTGAAGAGGAATTGAAAGAAAGGCTGATTGAATTGCACGCAAAGAATAAACTATTAGAGGCTCAACGATTGGAATCAAGGACAAGGTATGATCTGGAATTAATCCGTGAAACCGGGGGCTGTCATGGCATAGAAAATTATTCCAGACACTTTGACGGCAGACCGAAAGGGGAAAAGCCATGGACATTGATTGATTACTTTCCGGATGATTTTCTTCTGGTTATTGATGAATCCCATGTATCTATCCCACAGATCAAGGCTATGTATGCAGGGGATCTGGCAAGAAAACAAAACTTAGTTGAGTATGGGTTTCGTCTCAAGTCAGCCTATGATAACCGTCCATTGAGGTTTCATGAGTTTGAACAACTCATGCCTCAAACTATTTATACCACAGCCACACCAGGACCATATGAATTAGATAAAAAACCACAGATTGTAGAGCAGATTATCAGACCAACCGGATTGCTTGACCCATTGATAGAGGTAAGACCAGTAAATGGACAGGTTCAAAATTTAATGGATGAGATGAGGCTGCATATCCGAGCACATCATCGAGTATTGGTGACTACCCTGACCAAACGGATGGCTGAGGATCTGGCTGATTATCTGGCTAAAGAGGGGCTGCAAGTCAGGTACCTGCATTCAGAGATAAAAATATTAGAAAGGGTTGAAATCCTGCGGGATTTAAGAGAGGGTGTATTTGATGTGCTGGTAGGCATAAATCTTTTGCGTGAGGGGCTTGATTTACCGGAGGTTTCATTGGTAATTATCCTTGATGCAGACAAGGAAGGGTTTTTGCGTTCAGAAACATCGTTGATTCAGGTAGTTGGAAGGTGTGCCAGAAATGTGAAGGCTAAGGTAATTATGTACGCAGATACCATTACCGGCTCCATGCAGAGGGCAATAGATGAAACCAATCGCCGCCGGGATATTCAAATTGAACATAATCAGACACATGGCATCATTCCCCAAACCATCAGGAAAGAAATCTCTGAATCACTCCTGCCCAAATCAGTAAAAGAGGTAAGAGTAAAATATGAGATTAAAGGTGATAAATCAGCACTTATCAAAGAGTTAGAAAAAGAGATGCATGAGGCAGCAGAACAAATGGATTATGAGTATGCAGCGGTGTTAAGGGATGAAATTGCAGGGATGAGGGGAAAGCAGGCAGTAAACAAGAGACAACGGTGACCACAAGAGGAAAGTACCTCTGGCAGGTCGCAGGCAGCTACAAGTTACCCACGAATAGGTGTAGCTGCAGGGCTTGTCCCTGCCCTAATAAGCGACCACAAGGGAGAGCACCTCTGGCAGGTCGCAGCTACAAAGATTCCCACACACAACAATCGATCACATCGTAGCTGCAGGGCTTGTCCCTGCCTCTGTGCCGGATATCTCCCGATAGGCGACTTATCCTTACCTACAAAGTCCAACCACCATTAATTCAGCAATTCAACAATTGACAATTGCTGAATTATTAATCATTTCATGGTACATGCTTCTGTTATTTTGCAGCATTTCTCATCAGAATTCCGTCCTCAAAAAGATGTGGGTAAGGATAAGGCGAATGCAGGGGGGTGACAAAGGTGCTGCCTCCCCTGTCTCTGCCACCAATAAGCGACCACAAGGGTCGCAGCTACAAAAATTTCCACACACAACAATCGATCACATCGTAGCTGCAGAGTAGCTGCAGGGCTTGTCCCTGCCCTCTGTGCCGGATATCTCTTGCTGGGGGGCGCGAGAGTAGTGGAGTGAAATATCCTCGCCTATCCACGCCAACCCTATCTGCCGTCTTTTTAATTTACTCCCGAATCTGTCCATCCCCAAAGATGATAAACTTAAGTGTTGTTAGCTCTACAAGCCCCATTGGTCCACGGGCGTGCAGTTTTTGAGTACTTATGCCCATCTCTGCACCCAACCCAAACTCACCACCATCTGTAAATCTTGTAGAGGCATTAACATATACAGCAGCAGCATCTACTTCCTGAAGGAATCTTCTGGAATTGGCATATGATGAGGTAACAATTGCCTCAGAGTGGGATGATCCATATCTATTGATATGATTAATAGCCTCATCTAATGAATCTACAATCTTTATTGAGAGAATTAAATCAAGATATTCCTTGGACCAATCATCCTCTGTTGCATCAAGGATATCAGGAGTTATGCGTTTTGTTTCAAAGCAACCCCGTATCTCTACCCCTGCCTCTTTAAGCTGATTAATCATATTGGGCAAAAATTTCATGGCAATATCCCTGTGCACAAGGAGAGATTCAGCAGCATTACACACCCCAGGCCTCTGCACCTTAGCATTAAAGACAATCCTTGCTGCCATTGACAAATCAGCATCCTTATCTACAAACACATGGCAATTACCCTCACCATGGCTAATAATTGGTACAGAAGACTCTGTCCCAACTGCCTCTAACAAGGATTTACCGCCACGAAGGATGATGACATCAACCAAGTTATGCAATTTTACTAATTCCCGAACTGCCTGACGGTCTGTATTTTCGATGAATGAGATGCTGTTTTGTGGAATACCAGCAGCTGTAGCTGCCTTGCCAAGGATGTCAGCAATAATCTTGTTTGAGTTAATCGCCTCTTTCCCGCCGCGAAGAATGACCGCATTCCCTGACTTCAGGCATAATCCAGCAGTATCTGCAGTAACATTGGGTCTTGATTCATAGATGATACCAATTACCCCAAGCGGCACCCTTACCCTGCCAATCTGAAGCCCATTTGGTCTACGCCACATAGAGGTAACCTCTCCAACCGGGTCAGGTATGGCCACCACATCCATTAATCCTGCAGCCATAGCCATTACCCGCTTTTCATTCAAGGCGAGCCTGTCTATCAAGACAGCAGGCAACCCTTTTTCTTTGGCATAGATCAAATCCTTTTTATTTTCTTCCATGATCTGTCCTGTTGCTTCCTCTAATGCCTTAGCCATGGACAGCAAGGCATCGTTCTTTACCCTTGCAGACAAATTTGCCAATCCTCTGGAGGCTTGCTTTGCCTGTGCGGCAATCTTGATTATGGTATCCATATTATATCCCCTTTGTTGTTATCTCTTGTATATGCAATCTGATAAGTAACTTGGCATACCATAGTTGTAGAGACAAGGCTTGTCCCTGTCCGAAAAGGGCTTGTCCCCCTGCATTCGCATAGCCTGCCCCGCTGAGGCGGTAGGCAGGTGTCTGACAGTAGTGTCGTGTCAACCTTAATTTGACGCATAACAATTTGTAGGGACATCCCTGCCAGAGGAGCTCCTTCCTTGTGGGTGTCCGTTAAGCAGGGACAAGCCCTGCAGCTACATTGTGATCGATTATTGTGTGTGGGAATCTTTGTAGCTGCGACCCTTGTGGTCGCTTATTGGTGGCAGAGACAGGGGAGGCAGCACCTCTGTCACCCTCTGCATTCGCATAGCCTGCCCCTGCGAATGCAGGGGGGCAGGCTCTGTCCATACATAATTAACTATGCGACAATTAACAGTTGACACGACAGTAGGGGCAATTCATGAATTGCCCCTACAACAGTACACAGTCAGAGGCAGGCTTGTCCCTGCCTTAATCATGTTTTATGCCCTGAATAGGTACTATTTTATTATCCCAATCTTGCCCTGATTAATTGAACCAGCATGGTCATCTATCAGGTAAAGATAAATCCCAGAGGCAAGGTCTGTTGGCACTATCCACTGCACACTATCCAATGCAGACGAGAATTCTCTGACCAATTCACCATTAATGGTATATATCTTTATGGTTTTTTCCTTACCCGCTGTAAGCTGAGCAAAGGTTATCTCCTGACCAGCAGTAACAGGATTGGGATAGACTTTTGTCAAGTCTAAATTAGAATACCTCATGGGAACAACAACCACTACCTCTTGTTTTTCCATCCTTACCTCAACAGGGGCTATCTTGATAAGGTCTACTGGTTTATTATCAACTGCCTTAGGTGCTTCAACAAACATGGTTGTTCTGTTTTCTTCCGGAGCAAAATCAAACCCAACCTTAGCCGTAGCACCATAAGCCTTTATCCTGAAGGGTACAACGGCAAACAATCCGCCATCCCCTGTTTGAGGATCTATGGTACCAACCGCATAATCAATCTTACCCAGTATATTGTCTGCATTATTGATTAATGACCAGACATCCCCTGTAGGATATATACCCGGCTGAATATTGACCCCTTCTGTTTTAGGCAGCGAATCAATCACCTCCAGTACATTCGGATTAAACGAGAGATGCACCTCACCAGCCATGAAATCCGTTGCATCATTAATATCTATCTTGAGATAGATGGTATTACCCACTCGCAGGTCGTTTATATCCACCCCCTCAAGTGTCGAAAGATTAAAAGACAGGTCTATCTGACCAGAAGAAATGGCTTTGGAGCACTTAAGAGGCTGCATTGGCAGTACCCCTTGTCCACTCATCCCTGGCATTGATGGTGCTCCCATATGCGTAAACGATTCTTGCTCTTTACCAAAATTATTCCTCAAAACAATAAAATCTCCTCCATTCACAGCCAGACTATGGTCAAAATCCCCTTCCCTATAGCTTGACCAATTGGAATTGGTGAATGTTGCACCCTCTCGCCAGGCAGACCCAAATAATGGCCAATCCTCAGTGTTTACCTTGCCGTCATCATTTACATCCCCAACTAATACACTGACTGTCCCAATACTCGTTGTATCCTCAAATTGGGTTGGGCTGATATTAACCGTGCTAACCGTGTCACAGGATGCACCCCATGTGTCAAATACAAGGGTATATGCCCCTACAGGGAGGTGACTAAAGGCAAAGTAGGAATTATTGTTTGTGGTCGTAGTAGCACCGGTTTCAAGGATTGTTACCAGAATATCTGAGCAGGTACCATATCTGTTTGTCCCTAATCTAAGCAGGCAAACACCAGCTATTGTCCCAAACCTTCTTAGTGAATTGGCTGTAAAGATAATTGGAGAACCCGACAGCCCGGAACATATGGCTGAAATAGCGTATGTACCCGGCGGCTCTGTGCCAAGGGTCAGTAAAGATGATGCCGTGCCATGAATATTGGTTGTCGTCATGGTGGGTGAGATAGAATATTCAGCAGCACCAGACGGGGCATGAATAACCTGCCAGTTTACACCCACACTTGGGCAGGGATTACTGTATACATCTACTACCTTGACCACAAATGGCTCATTCAGGGTAGCAGTACAGGTATTTGCCTGATTATTCACGGAGACATAGCTCAGCGTTGTTGGTGTACCCGGGATAATAATGGCTGAGGTGGTACAGGTAAGTCCAAGATAGACCGCTGTAATGGTGTAACTGCCCATATTTTTGCATGGAATATGTTACCGCTAAAGTCCCCACCACTTGAAGCGGTAAAGGTGGTTGACCCAGTAACATCAACCCCTGAAACACCCTCACTGATACATTGATACGAAACATATTCATCTGCCCGCATTGTCCTGTCCTGGGGCTGAACCCTGATCCCGCTAATGATATTATATGTTGCGTCCCTTTTAACATAAGGGATCTCAACACCTCGTTCTGCCACTGCTGTATATAATTTTGTCTGGCTATCATCAATGGTTATATTTGATATTCCCCGCTCCTTTGCCCGCAATTGCAGGAAGCAAAGTACCCCGGAACCAGTACTGGGACTGCCGAATGAACCAAACGAGTATTTTATTGTCCCTGTGCCAATCCAGTATCCGGGAGAAGAACAATTCTGCATAAATGTCCCGGAGCCTGCAGATACAGCCTCAAGAATATTCGGATCAAAGTTAATCCAGATATCGGCTGTAACCAATTGACTTACATCTATTACCTCTACCTGTGCGGTAAATTCCTGACCCTTGACAATATTCTGGGTTGAGGGGGTGATTTTCAGGGTTACAGAGTGGAGAATCATAAAGAGATCGCTATCCATGATATTGGTCGTTAATCCCCGAACCCTAAGGGTTGTTGTGCCCACTCTCTGATTGTCAACCGTGAAGACTGCCTGGAACCTACCGTCAGCCGTAGTGTTACTGGCAGCAATCGTGCGGGTAGTTCCAAAATCAATGCCAACTGCCTCGGTTGCCCCAAAGCCATTGCCAGCTACTGTAACAAAAGTACCTATCTGACCATTCGTTGGGGTGATCAGGATAATATGAGGCAATATCATGAAAGCTGCGGGGGCGGTTAAACAAGAAACAGGATCAATAACCCTGACAGCGGTAGTACCATAGGGCTGGGTATTTGCGATAAAGGCAGCACTGAATGCACCATCAACATTTGAAGTAACACTGCAAATACTTGATGTTGTGCCAAAAGCAATTTGCATCAATCCACCGTTAGCAAAGCCATTACCGGAAATAGTAACGCGTGTCCCCACAGTGCCTTGAGTTGGGGCAAGCATGTCGATCTTTGGCATGATGTAGAAGCGTGAGCTGACCATATTGCCGCTCGTCATCCCTGTAGCCATAATCGTCTTTGTCCCGGCAGATTGTGTATTCACGCTAAAACTTGTATCAATCCTGCCTGTTGCATCTGTAATCACAGTATTAATGGTAGCCACATTGCCAAATGAGAGACGAACCATCTCACTTGCAGCAAAGCCATTGCCCATGGTTCGCACCATTGTGCCTACGGTACCCGTGGTCGGGCTTATCATGACAAGGCAAGAGGAGATATTAAAGCTTGCTGCTGCCATAGCCAGAGAATCTATTCCCCTGACTGTAATCGTGGTTGGACCACAGGCTTGAGTATTAACGGCAAAGGTAGTTGCAAATGTGCCGTTAATGGAGGTTATTCCTGTGACAATAGTCGGAGTTGTCCCAAAGCTTACACAGATACTCTCGGCAGAGCCAAAGCCATTGCCGGCTAAGGAAATGCAGGTACCTATTGTGCCTTGCATAGGGATAACCATGACGATCTTCGCTTTTATGGCAAATGCAGCTGTGGCAGATACATTGGATGTAAGTCCTATGGCAGCAACGATTTTTACGCCGTAGGGCTGGATGTCAGTGATGAAGCAGGACATAAAACTGCCGGTATTATCACTCTGGACATTGGCAATAGCTGGAGTAGTACCAAAATCAAGCTGTATCATTTCATTTGACAGATAACCATTACCTGCCACAGTAACGATACATCCTATTGTACCCTCGGCAGGAACAACAGATATCTTGGGCAAGATAAAAAATACCGCATCAGCTGTTTTGCTGGAGATCAAGCCTGTAGCCCTGATTGTGGTTGAGCCGCAGGGTTGGGTGTCAACGATGAAGGTTGTTGCAAAGGTGCCGTTGGAATTGGTGGTGGCTGTATCAATTGCTACATTCGTGCCAAAATCGAGCCTGACTGGCTCAGTTGCTGCAAAGCCATTGCCGAAAACCGTGACATAGCTGCCTACCGTGCCAAAGGTAGGGGTAGGGATAAGGAAAATTGCTTGAGAAGGATAAGTTCCAGTCAGCCATGGATCATAGTCAACATTCCCAGAGAACTTAGTAGCATTTGGAGGGGTAGTACCCCACCAGTTATATTCTGCTATCTGTGGGACTGGAGATATGTCAGTTGCAAGATTATATGTCTGATTATCATAGATGTTGTTGTAACTGAGATCAGAAACTTCTGAAGAAACACAGTAGATCCCAACACCTTCACCATCTTGACCTAAAGCATGAGAGGGACCGTTTCCTCTCAACCCTTGCATATTGTTTTTAACAATGTTCTCTCTTATAATGGTGTTGGTACCGGAAGAGGATAAATAAATTCCCGCACCAATACCACCATTTCCACTCTTTCCTCCATACGAATCATCAGTATTACCTCCATTACCGCCTTTATTGTTTACGCTAATGTTATTTATTATAGAATTATCAACTGATGAAAAAAGGCAAATACCTACTCCACTACCTCCATATCCAGCATCAGCCATTGGACTATTGCCTCCATTACCTCCCATACAAAAAGATACATTATTACTCCCTATTGTATTGTTATTACTAAGCACACACAAGAGACCAATCCCCTTTTCTCCATTTGCTCCCGTAGCATTATAATAACCACCATCAGAGCCAACCCCTCCATTAATGATAGAGAGAGTATTATATTTCACCTCGTTGTTATTAGAGGATGACAAATAAATAGCAGTTCCTGTTCCTCCTTTACCAGATCGATCATATGCAGAGCCTATACCACCAGTTCCACCACTAACTCCTGATATGCTATTATAACTTACCACATTCCCTGTAGATGAATCTATATAAATACCCACTCCCATACATCCATTATCACCAAGGTTTGTTGAATAGTTGCGAGAAACACCAGCCCCACCTTTACAATCTAATAGGATATTAGATGAGATATTACTATTTGAAACAGAATGTAAGTAAATCCCAGAGGCAATGTTGCCTTCACCCCCATTTGTATTATTCTCGTCGCCCTGTATCTTATTTATAAAAGAATTAGCTACTTGTATATTAGTTGTATTTTCTAAATAAATACCTTGCTTCCCATACTTAATTATGCAGTATTTAATTTCACTTTCATTAGCTCCATTACCAGCAAGCTTAATACCCATCCAATTGCCTGCCTGAGCGATTGTAGAAGTTCCCTGTCCATTAGTTTCATCTTCATATGAGGTAAAAACAATCTTATTGACTTGTTCGCCAACAGCTAATAATTTTCCATAAGCAATTAACGATGTGTTTGTAGCAAATTTAACTATTACCCCTGGTTCAATGGTTAAAGTTACTCCTGTATTCACTATCACATCACCAGTAACGATATATGGGCTGTTAGCTGTATTATAGGTAGTATCAGTAGTGATAGTCCCGCTAACATCTGTTGCCTGAGCCACTCCTGTCTTAACCAAAATCCCCAAAACCATTAAAATCACCAATACTTTTTTATTCATCTGACTTTTCCTACTTAAAATATTAATTATTTCCTACGGCATAGAATGCCGTTGAGTATAACAATTATTGTAGAGACAGGCCTTAAACCTGTCTCCATGACCCTATCTTTTCCATTATATTGTCTTTACCTTTAATTCTATCATATATTCCCCCTCCATCTTTTCCCACGCAGCACCCCCATCGGAGGATAAAAAAGAGCGGCTATGGTTATAAAAATTATCAACAGGCACACCTAATGCCCCTCCATTTATTGCATGAATAGTAATAGCATTAACACCTTGTTTTAACATGGATAAGGGTATTGGACCGATACTAATTGACCCAAGCATCCCCTCTCCTGGAATTCCACCATGGAGAAAAAAATTCTTAGCCTCCATTGTTGTCAGAAATTGATTATTAACCATAAACACCACACTTCCTATCTTTCCTGCTCCCAGTGTTAATCCAATAGTAGCCTCTTTTATTTTAGGCAGGTCATCCTTACTTATCAAAAAATCCTTCTTTAATATTATCTCTGGTGCATTTAATTGAGCTGTTTTCCCTCCATGCCATTTGTCACTTGCGTCCCTGATAATAAACCCATCTTCTGTCTTAATCTTAATGCAGGTATCATGAATATCCTCCTGTGAAGATCTTTTTAATAAAGCCTGATGGTTTACTATCCCGGTAAAAATAATCAACAGCACAACAGAGACTATCATCTTCCCCCATGATTGCTCCTTTATTCTACAAAATAGATAGTATATAGTAAATCCACTAAAAACAGCAAGCAAGGGTAATATGGGTGGACGGTATCTTCCTACTACGATAAATATTATTGTAGCAAAACTATAACCAAAGATGAATAGATAAAGCAAGATACATTTTTTCCATTGAGACAGGGAAAGAAGCATTCCTGTAAGCCCTAAGACAGCTAACCAGCCAAAGGTTAGAATAAACGGAAATTTTAGAAGTGGAACATCTTCCTTTGTTATTTCATAGTTTATTTGATGAGGGATATCCCAGCTTCCCCAAAATAACAGACATTTTTTAATCTGTAGCTTAATATAATCATAAGGCTTTGTTTTTGCGAATGTTATGACATCAGAAAAATAAAGTCCCTTGTCCTCCTTTTTCATCTTTTCTTGAAGTTGTTCAAGATATGGATGGCAAAAATCAAATGTACCAGTAGAATGCTCATTATTTCCCATCCAAAATTGAAACCCACCAGCTGAGGTAAGAAGGATAACTTTATGGCTGACAACATAGTTCCTTATTGTTACAGGTGAAATCGTAATAGAGAATACAGCAATTGTAACCCCAATAAGTACCAATTTTTGTTTTACATCTTTTACTGTAAAGATTAACCACATACATACAATAGGCAGCAATAAAATCACATTTGGCTGAGAAAGGGTTGCTAACCCCAGAAAGATACCAGCTATAATTATATCTTTTAATGAGTATTTTTCTTGTAGCTTTATGAAAAAGAACAAAGAAACGGTTATAAGGCATGTGGTTAAGGCAGTAGATAACAATACCCCTTCATGAAAAATAAGTGTTCCGCATACAGCACATAAAAAGGCAGAGATTAATCCTACCTGCTTATTAAAGACCTGTTTCCCTATTAAATAAGAAAACAAACATACGCCAATACCTGAAAAGGATTGTATCATCCTCGGAAAAAGAAGATTATAATCACCAGAAATAATATAACATACAGCCAAGAAATAATAATATAATGGATTATATTCAAATGGGGTTTTAGGGAATGTACCATCAAGGATTTGCTTAGCAGAGGTCACATACATATGGATGTCATCCCCTGGATGAGGAGAAAAAAAGTTTGGGTCACTCGCTTTAATCTGTGAAAGATAGATTAATCGAATAACAAAGGCAATGGTCAATATGCTGCCAAGTATAAGGTATTCACTCCATTTTCCTTTTAGCCATCCAGTCTTATCTGACTGTAAGGTTGTAATCTCAGAAGGTTTATCTACCTTTTTTCTTTTCTTGCTCATGTTCTTCTTATCCTTTCTTCAGATGTAACTACTCCTAATCCCTCAATTATCGGTGGAAATTGGTAGTCGCAACCTTTAGGTTGCGTTATCCTACGCAGGCTAAAGCCTGTGACTACCACTGGTACCTGAGGCATTATTATTTTCCCTTTATTCCTTTGCATGCTTTATGTCATTTCTTTGCGTGCTTTGCGTCTTTGCGAGAAACCTCTCCTGCTCCTTGCCCAATCTTTCAGCATCTTTGATGTTTTGTATGGATTTTTCTACAATCAGAGGTGTTTATCTGCACAGACTATTTTGACTTTAATTACAATATACTACATAAAATCTGATTTGTCAAGAGGCTATTTGCGAAGTCCTAAATTCCTATCCATTTACCCTACAATATTTTCATCTATCGTGATTAAATAGGTGGGATTTTTCTTCTTATTTTTTTGCCTCACAAATTTCAAATAAGAGAACCTCATTATCTTGGTAAACCAAACGAGTATATTTTCCTAAAAACTCTTCCAGTATTTTGACGGAAAACTGGGGACAGCGCCAATACTGTTCGGAATGATTTGGCATGATTCTTGCATGTACTAAGTTAAGGCACTGTAACTCCTTGATATTAAAAGTGTTAAAAAATGAAAAAAAATTCTAGACATTTCTTCCTTTTTATGCTATACTTGAATCATGG